>JAJEBJ010000334.1 GCA_022822575.1 Alphaproteobacteria bacterium
CTCGAAGAATCGATCAACGACACGTATCGCTGGTTCGACGAACACGGCCTGCTGAGTGAAGGAGCGTGACCTGACCGAGGAACGATTGCACGGGATGCTGGTATGGGCTGTCCTCGTGATGGCAGTCCTGACGTTCCTGTACCTGCTCCGCAGAACCGCGCCCTATGGCGTCACTACGCGGGCGCGGGCTGGGGACCTCACATTTCCACCAGGCTCGCCTGGATCATCATGGAACTGCCGGCGCCCCTGCTCTTCCTCGCGGTCTTTCTGGACGGCAAGAACGCGTTCCAGATCGTGCCGTTGCTGTTTCTGGTCATGTGGCAGGGCCACTATCTGAACCGCACGTTCGTCTATCCGTTTCGCGTCCGGGCACGCGATCGGAAGACACCTCTGCTGCTGGTTGCATCCGGCTTTTTCTTCAATGCGATCAACGCGTACATCAACGCCCGCTTCATCTCGGAATTCGGCGAGTACGCCACTGAATGGCTCGCCGATCCCCGCTTCCTGATCGGCGTCGGGATTTTCCTCGCCGGGTTCGCGCTCAATCTCCACGCCGACAACACCCTCATGCGCCTTCGCCGACCCGGCGAGACTGGTTATGCGATACCGCAAGGCGGCGGGTTCCGGTTCGTCTCGTGCCCGAACTACCTCGGGGAAATCCTCGAATGGCTGGGCTGGGCGATCGCGACCTGGTCGTCGGGTGGCCTTGCGTTCATGTTGTTCACCGTTGCCAATCTCGCCCCGAGAGCGCGGAGCAACCATCGGTGGTATCGGGACACGTTCAGCGACTATCCGGTACACCGCCGGGCCCTGATACCAGGCATCTACTGACTCCTGAACGATCGCGCATGCCTGCCGGCAGCGCCGAACTGTCGGGTTCTGCCGGAAAGTGCCCTTTGCCGCATCATGGCAACGACCTGGGTCAGAGCTGTTCCCACCGGTCTTCAACGCGCCAACCGATTCAAGAAGACTTCCGGCCCCGCAAGTCCGCCGTAATCGTTCGGGCGGGCCGCACAGCGGGTGGGACTGACACGGGAGGAGATTCGCGCGATGGTCGATGACCTTCCTGCCGGCCGGTCTCCGACCCGCGAGGACTGGCAGGAGCTTGCCAGGAGATGGAAACCGTGGCTCGACGAACGGATTGCCGCCCTTGAGCGCTTGCGGGACCAGCTTTCGTCATGCATCGGCTGTGGATGCCTGACGCTCGACAGCGGTGTCCTTTACAACTCAGGTGATGCCGCCGGCAGCCCGGGGGGCGGTCCGCGGTTCCTTTTTGGGGGACCCCCCCAAGGATCTCAAGGTCCGGAATTGACCAAAGGGACATGATGGACCCGGGGTTTCCGAGGACCGGATTCACCTGCCACATCGGAATCCACCGCCCAGTCCCCGGTACAGACATGGCACCGGACATCAACCCATCACGTTGTCACGGCGGGGACGCTCAGTCGTTGATTGACCTTGTGGGCGCGATCGGGTCGCTCCAGGGACATGCCTATCCCGGCAGCCGTTCGGGCAGCGCGGCACGCAGGGGACGGATGTGCTCCAGTTCGATCCCGCAGCATCCGCCGATCACCTGTACGCCCTGCGTGACCCAGCGCTGTGCCCGCGCCACGAACTCTTCTGGGGTCAGCTTGGTCTCCACGGCATCGTTGCGGTGGGTATCGACGTAGTCTGTTCGCTCCGCTTCCGGGTAGACGCCGATCGGGCCGTTCCAGTGCGACCTGACCGCGTCAAGCGCTGCTTCGGTGGCGTCCACCGGCGAGTGAAACACGGTGACGACCTCGCCTCCGAGAGCGGCGAGTGAGGCGAACTTGGCGTCGAAGGCCTCGGCGGACGTGTAGCCCACCTTGAGCGCGCCGTCCGCGGCGACCTGGTGGCACTTGAAGCCGGACCACACCGGAAGACCCGTGGCGAGGCATTCCTCGATCACCCAACGGCGCTGCGTGGTGCTGCCGGTCGATTCGGCGATCAGGAAGTCGACTCCGGCCTCGGCAAGGATCTCCGCCTGCTCGCGGAGATTGGTGCGGGCCTGGGCATCGCTCGTCTCCTGTCGTCCGCGGAAGTACTGGAGGTCCTGCCAACCCGGCTCCGCGCCTGCCATGAGGCCATAACTCGATACCGAGCCGCCAATCCACACCATTCTCTCTTTCGCCCTGCGGTCACGGGCATCCTGAGCCAGCATCACTGCACGCAGGTTCAGTTCATGCACCTTGTCCGCAAGACCGAGCGGCAGGAGGTTGTGCCTGGCGCTGGAGTAGGTATTGGTGGTGATGACGTCCACGCCCGCCTCTATGTAGAGTTCATGCATGCGCCGCACCGTGAACGGGTGGGACTCCAGTGCGACGGCCGCCCACGCATCGTGGCTCATCGGCACCTCCATGCTCTGGAGCTGTGTGCCAATGGCGCCGTCAAGAATGATGACCTCGCGCCCCTCGATCCGCGCCCTCAGGCCCGCGTATTCGCTCATCGGTTGAATTCTCCCAGAAGTTGACCGACCCGTCGAAAGCTCATGGCTCACACGTCAAGGCGGAACCCGGCCCTCCGGCGACGTGACTCTATCATGGTGTCAATTTTCGACGGCATGACCTCGAGTCCCCGCTGCCGCAACCGACCAACGCCTGCTTTCCTTGCCAGCCACAACTGTACCGAGGAGGTGTCACAATGTTCTTTCCTGACCTCACGTTCACGGATTCCGCTGCCAGTCCCGGGATGCTCAGGAGACGGGAGGAAGGAACGAGCCTTCTTCGCGCAGCGAGCAGCGGTTCCCGTCAGGGTCGATGAAGTCGCCGACGGTTCCCCAGGTCTCCCGCCTGATGGCGACGCACACGCCGTGCGCCTCCAGGTGGCGGGCGGCGGAGTCGACATCGGACACGTTGAATCTCAGCTTGGCCGGGCAGCACTCGATGGACCGTCCGCCCGGCATCGCCGTGCCGCCGGTTTCAATCATCAGGTAGCTCCCGCCCATGTCCAGGCAGGTGAGCGTGGAATGCTCGTCATCAAGCGAAAACAGTTCCGGCAACTCCAGGATCCGGCGGTAGAAGTCGACACACGCTTCGTACTGCTCGGTGAACACGATGATGCCGCTACGTTTCAGGTTCTTCATGGATTGTTCCCTTCGCCGCTCCTGGTCCGTCTCGAAGCGAGTGGCGTCGCGGCCAAAGGAGGCCGACGCTCGCCTGCCGGCGACACGGGCCTCCTGCGCCGCTGCGGCCCATAATTGGTGTTCTGCCCGCTGGCCCGGATCAGGGCAATCTCGACGGAGGGAGAGGACCCGGTCAAGCGGCGCTGCTGGCGGGTTGTGGCTGGCGGGCGTCGCGGAATGCGGCGAGGGCCTCGGCCTCCTGTGCGCGGGCCCGGGCGATGGCAGTTTCCTTGATGTGACCGAAGCCGCGAATTCCCGAGGGGACGTTGGCAAGGTCCACGGCGGCAGCATGGTTCGCGGGCGTCAATGCGATGGCAACCTCGTTCATCCTCTCGAAGTAGTCGGCGATCAGCCGGCGTTCCTCGCGCCGGTCCCGCTGCCAGCCAAAGGGGTCGAGAACCGTGCCACGCAGCCGCCGCATGGCCGCGAGACAGCGAAACAGCACGAGGATCCAGCTGCCGAAGGTCCGTTTTGCCCGGTGGCCGGAGGCCGGATCGCGACGCGAGATCAGCGGCGGCGCCAGGTGGAACTGCAACCCCGGCTTGCCCTCGAAGGCTTCCTGCAGCCTTTTCCGGAAGTTGCCGTCGGTATAGAGCCGCGCCACCTCGTACTCGTCCTTGTAGGACATCAGCCTGAAGGCCTCGCGGGCGACGGCAACGGCAAGCCCGTCGCAGTCCGGAGTCAGTCTGCGCTCGGCATCCGAGATCCGGTGGACAAGATTCAGGTAGCGCTCGGCCCAGGCACGGTCCTGCCAGGATGCGAGGAAGGCGGCGTGGCGTTCCACGAGCGTCCCCTCATCACGGGAGTCCGGTGCATCCCCGGTTGATACCAGGCTGCAGACCGCCGCCATGTCGTGGGCCGCGTGCCGCCCCAGGAGCACGGCCTGCCTGTTCATCTCGACGGCGACGCCATTGAGTTCGATGGCCCTGTCGATGGCATGGAGCGGGAGCGGCAGAAGCCCCTTTTGCAGGGCATAGCCAAGCATGAAGAGATTGGCGGCGATGCCGTCACCGAGCAGTCTGCTGGCGAGTCGCGTGGCGTCGACAACGTGGATCGCCGCGCTGCCAACAGCATCCTCGAGGGCTTTCTCAAGGGCAGGAAGCGGATACTCGAGGTCGGGGTCGAGGGCAAAGGCCCCGGTCATCGTCTTCTCGGTATTGACGATGGCCGTGGTTGTGCCGGGCGCCAGCTTGCGAAGAGTGTCCGGTGCCGCCGCCGTGACCATGTCGCAGGCCAGCAGCAGGCGAGCCCCGCCGTCGGAGATGCGCGGTGCGTGGAGTTCATCGGGAGTCCCGGCGATGCGGACGTGACTGACCACCGCACCCCCTTTCTGGGCCATTCCGATCATGTCGAGCACCGTGACGCCCTTGCCTGCGACATGTGCCGCCATGCCAAGGAGAGCGCCGATCGTGACCACCCCGGTGCCGCCAATGCCCGCCACTATGATGTCCCACGGCCTCTCGAGAGGCGCCATGGCCGGTTGCGGAAGGTATTCCGACGCCAGGGAATGAAGCACCCCGCTGTTGCTTCGGCGCGGCTGGACACCGGTGACGGTCACGAGAGCAGGGCAGAATCCCTTGATGCAGGACATGTCCATGTTGCAGGAAGACTGATCGATTTGCCGCTTGCGACCGGACGGAGTCTCCACCGGTACGATCGCCACGCAGTTCGACTGCAGACCGCAGTCGCCGCATCCTTCGCACACCTCCTCGTTGATGATGACACGCCGTGCGGGAACCGGCAGGGTGCCGCGCTTGCGCCGCCGCCGCTTCTCTGCGGCACACACCTGGTCGTAGATGAGCACGGTAAGACCGGGAACCTTCGCCAGGTCGCGCTGGACCAGTTCCAGCTCGTCTCGGTGATGCACCGTGCAGTCCCGTGGCCAGTGCGTCGTCGCCGGATACTTCGCCGGATCCTCGGCGACGACACGGATCTCCCGTGCTCCTTCCGACGCCACCTGGCGGGCGATCCGGGCCGGGCTGACATCGATGTCGGCGCTCTGCCCGCCTGTCATCGCAACGGCGTCATTGCACAGGATCTTGTAGGTGATGTTGACGTTTGCCGCCGCGGCGGCGCGGATGGCCAGCAGGCCCGAGTGGCTGTAGGTGCCGTCGCCCAGATTGACAAAGACATGGTCCGTGTCGACGAACGGGGCCTGGCCGATCCATGAGGCGCCCTCCGCACCCATGTGGGTGAAGGTCGCGGTATTCCTCTTCATGCCGAGCGCCAGGTAGTGGCAGCCAATGCCGGCGAGGGCCCGGCTTTCCGGGGGCACCCTGGTCGACGTGTTGTGCGGACAGCCGGCACAGAAGTAGGGCGTGCGCTCGAGGGGTGGCGTCTCCACGGCGGGGGCCGGCTGGTGGCGGGCACGAAGTCGTCCGGCGAAGGTCGTGGAGTCGGTGAGCGCGTCGAGACGGGGCGCGATGATCCGGGCGATTGTCGACGGTTCCAGCTCGCCATCCGACGCCACGAGAGGCGCCCCTGACGGATCACGCTTGCCGCTCACGCGTGGCCGGTCCGTCGCCGGCAAGTGATAGAGAGCTTCCTTGATCTGCGTTTCGATGAGAGCGCGCTTTTCCTCGATGACGAGAATGTCATCGAGACCCGTGGCGAACTCCGCGAGTCCCTCCGGCTCCAGGGGCCACGTCATGCCCACCTTGTAGAGACGCAGACCGACTGCCTCCATGGCGGCGTCATCGAGTCCGAGATCGTCCAGGGCCTGGGCCAGATCAAGCCAGGACTTTCCGGCCGCCACAATTCCGAGACGCGCCCTGTGGCGGCTTCCGGCAACGCGGTCGAGACGGTTCGCCCGGACAAAGGCCCTGGCGGCGGCGAGCTTGTGGTTCTGCAGGCGCTCCTCCTGGCGCATCGGGTCATCGGGCCAGCGGATGTTGAGCCCCCCGGGCACCGGGTCGATCGAAGGAGGCGCGATGACGGACCGGTCCGCCACGAGTTCGATCGAAGAGGATGCGTCGAGGTTGTCCGCCGTCGTCTTGAAACCGATCCAGCATCCCGAATGGCGGGACATTTCCATGCCGATGATTCCGAAGTCGAGAATCTCCGCCACACCCGCCGGGTTGAGTACCGGAATGCCGGCCGCCACGAAGGCCTGTTCGCTCTGGTGCGGCAGTGTCGAGGACCGGCAGCCGTGATCATCACCGGCAATCAGCAGCACGCCGCCATGCTTCGACGATCCGGCCAGATTGCCATGTCTGAAGACATCGCCGGAACGGTCGACACCCGGTCCCTTGCCATACCAGTAGGCGAACACCCCGTCGTGGCGGGCGTCATCGAACAGCTGGGCCTGCTGACTGCCCCAGACGGCCGTGGCCGCGAGATCCTCGTTGATGCCGGGCTGGAAGTGGATGCGGTGCTCTTTGAGGTGTGCCGCGGCACGCCAGAGCTGCTGGTCATAGCCGCCGAGGGGTGAACCGCGGTATCCGGAAATGAACCCCGCCGTGTCGAGTCCCGCCCTGGCATCGCGCCGACGCTGCTCCAGGGGCAGGCGAACCAGGGCCTGGATGCCCGTCAGGTAGACACGTCCCTCTTCAAGGACGTACTTGTCATCGAGGCTGACCTCGCCTTTCGGCATGAATGGAGGACCGCTTTCCTGGAGGGGCGAACACCGATCACCATAGCTGTCATGGGCCATACCGGCGAGTCGCGATTGACCGCCCACGAGTATGGCCTTCTGCAGGGAAGTGGACTAAAGAGAACGGAACCTGACCAGACCTGCCAACGAGGATCCCGTCATGACCGTCATCCCGAACTCTCCCCACGCGCGCGATGCCGCAACTCTCATCCACCCCTATTCCAATCTGGTGACACATGAGAAGGATGGCCCGCTCATCATCGAGAAGGGCAACGGCGTCCATGTCGAGGATCTCGAAGGCAACACCTACATCGAGGGACTCGCCGGCCTGTGGTGCACATCACTCGGTTTCAACAACGAACGCCTTGTGCAGGCCGCGGCCGCACAGATGCGCAAGCTCCCCTACTACCACGCCTTCTTTCACCGCTCCTCAATGCCGTCCATCGAACTGGCCGAACGCCTGATCGACATGTCACCGGCGCCGATGGCGCGTGTCTGGTTCGCCAATTCCGGTTCCGAGGCCAACGACCACGCGGTGAAGTTCGTCTGGTACTACAACAACGCCCGCGGCAAGCCCGAAAAGAAGAAGATCATCGCCCGCCTCGGCGGTTATCACGGTA
>JAJEBJ010000023.1 GCA_022822575.1 Alphaproteobacteria bacterium
TTTCATGGCGGTGCAGCAGGCGCTCGAAGCCGAGCCGGCGGCAGGTGCCGAGCACGGCCATGACATGGCCGTGGGCGAGCGAGCGCTCGACGGTCATGAGATCGCCGATCTCGCCGACGGCGACGCCGCCCTTGAGGACGGTGCGGAAGCCCTCGACGACATGATCGGGGAGCATGGAGAGGTTGGCGATGGTCTTCTTGCGGATTCGGGATCCCTCGCGCCAGGCCTGCCTGAGGAGCACGGCGGGCTTTCCGGCCTGGTTGGGGACGCGTTCGATGTTGAAGGCCATGGGGCACCCGTTATGGGAACATCACACAGACACTATATCCCCATATATCGCATGTCAACACCCCTTCAGCCCCAACATGTTCTCCCGTTATTATGGGAACACAAAGCCAGTTTACATGTCCCCGATCACGCCGATTGCACAACCAATTCAGCGAGTTGGGTCAGTTGAGCGTCGATGAAGTTCCGATTAGACGGTATCGGCAACGGCCACAAGAACACTCCCTGATCGGCGCTTTCCGGTGATCGCCTCCAGTTCAAGGTGGCAAGACGCCTGTTGTGCCGGTCGTGCTTCTGTAGCGCTGGCGGCGGAGACCGTCGCCACAATCCGGTTCAAGTCGACGGTCCGTGTGCCGGGACCATTGCATCCCGGGCGGCTACGGGCCATAAGCGCCAATTCAGGGCCAGTTTCCACTTCAGGCAATGCTGACCGTCGGGTCCTCACAAGGGGATCAGGAGGAATCTTCGGCGTCCGGGCCGCAGAGTTGCGGCTTCCGCCACGTCTCACACACCGATAGGCGCGCCGCACCGCAGCGAGGAGGCCATGAACCGGAAGGCTGCGAAACCCGCTCTGCGTCACGGCGAATTCATCGTGCTGGTCGCGCTTCTGATGTCGGTCGTCCAGCTCGCGACCAGCGCGATGCTGCCGGCGCTGCCCGCGATTGGTGAAGACCTGGGCGCGATGCGGCGCAACGACGTGCAGTTCGTCGTCACTGCCCTGTTTCTCGGTCTTGGCGCGGGTCAGATCGTGTTCGGTCCGCTGTCCGATCGCATCGGACGCAAGCCCGCCATCCATGCCGGCCTCGTCCTGTTCATGGTGGGCTGTCTGATGAGCATCTTCGCGCCCACCTTCGAGACGATGATCGCGGGCCGCGTGCTGCAAGGCTTCGGGGCTGCGGGACCGCGCATCGTGGTTATGGCCCTGGTACGCGATCAGTACGAAGGACGCCGGATGGCGCGGCTGATGTCGTTTGCGATGGCCGTGTTCATCCTTGTTCCCACCGTCGCCCCGGCGCTGGGGCAGACGATTCTGTGGCTGGGAAACTGGCGCGCCATCTTCGCCGTCTTTCTCACAATCGCTGCAGTTGCTTTCGTGTGGCTCGCGCTGCGCCAACCGGAGACCCTTCCCGTCGAGCGCCGGCGCCGGCTTTCGCCGCGCGACGTCGGCGCCGCCGTCCTGGAGGTGCTGAGACTCCGGACCGCGCTGGGATACACGCTGGCCACCGGGTGCGCCTTCGCGCTGCTCATCGCCTACCTGAGTTCGGCCCAGCAGATCTTCCAGGAGGCCTACGGGACCGGCGCCCTGTTCCCGCTCTACTACGGGGTGCTGGCGCTGGCCTTCGGCAGCGCCTCGCTGGCCAACGGCCGCCTCGTGATGAAGCACGGAATGCGCCGGCTCTCAAAGGTGGCGGCGGCGTCCGTCACCCTGGTTTCGGTCGCCGCGTGGCCGCTGGCCTTCGCCACCGGAGGGCTTCCGCCGCTGTGGCTGTTCTTGGCCTACCTGATCCTCGTTTTCCTCGGTGTCGGTCTCCTGTTCGGCAACCTCAACGCGCTCGCCATGGGCCCGCTGGGCCACATCGCCGGTGTCGGCGCGGCAGTGGTCGCCTCGCTCGCCACCCTCATATCGGTCCCGCTCGGGACGCTTGTGGGCCAGAGTTTCGATGGCACCGTGCACGTCCAGATCGCCGCTTTCGCGGTGTTCGGTGCAGCATCCTTCGCCGCCATGCGGTGGGCCGAGGGACGAACGACCGCACCACCTTGAGTCCAGGATGTTCCCGGATGAAGGCAGCGACAGCAGGAGGCGCCTGCTCCTTCGTTCAACTGCGTGCGGCGGAAGGCCGCCCTCGATGGAGAACAAGCCGCGGAACTCCGGGTGGCGATAGCCGTCGCGCACCACCAGGTGCAGGTCGAACTGGCGCGCCTCGATGGAACGAGGGTTCCCTGATCCTTCCGCGCACCGGCGCTGTCGCGGTATCCGGTTCCTGCGTCCCTGCAACCCTCGGCGCCGGCGCAATCGAAGGAGGCCGGACGCTCCGCCTCCGATCGCGTGCCATTTTCTTCAATCGTATGCGACCGAATATGACGTACCTGGCTGCTAGTGTCTCTCCAAAATGCCAATGGGGAGGGAGACATGCTGACCGCCTATGAAACAAAACTTCTCGCCTCGTATCTCGCCAACATCGCCTCGGGCCTGACAAGCCGGGACCCCGAGGCCCGGGCACTGGTCGACTGGATCGGCGATCGGGACCAACGTATCGGATCGGGAGCCGGGAAACGGGGTCGCCGTCGCCGCCGTGGGCAGGATCTTGACGAGGCGAACGTCACCACGAGGACGCTGCGCGATATCGCGGATGACCTGCGAAGGGAATGTGCGAACAGTCGGGCGAGACGGGATCGCACCAGCTTGCGCCTGCGGCAGCTCGGAGTCACGGCAGGATTGAATGGAACGGATCTCGACATTCTCGAACTGCTGCTGCGCTACGAGACCCACACGGTTTTCGAGTCCATGATCGACGACATCTTCGAGGCTCCTGGTCCGCGCATGAGTGTACTCAATCAGCGCGGATGGACGGTGCCCCTGACCCTCGGATTGAGATCTCGAACGATTCAGTCCCGCTTGCAGGGCGGTGCACCCCTGGTTCGCTCAGGCCTCGTCTCGATCGACGTTGACGGCGACCTTGCCATCCCGCCCCGTCTCCATCGTCTGGTCAACGCGCCCGGTGGCCGGAGTATCGATGTCACCGGTCTGCTGCTCGACGTCGCACCATCGGCTGAACTCGAATGGTCCGATTTCAGCCATGTCGCCCATGATCGCGACCATGTCGAGAAACTCCTGAGTGGCGCCCTTGCCAGAGGCACGTCGGGGGTGAACGTGCTGCTCTATGGGCCTCCCGGCACCGGCAAGACGGAATTCTGCAAGGTTCTCGCGGCCCGACTCGGCGTCACGCTCTACGGTGTCGGTGAAGCCGACGACGACGGTGACGAGCCCTCGCGCTGGGAGAGACTCCGGGAACTCAAGCTGGCGCAGCGTCTGATCGCCAACGACGGCCGTTCTCTCCTCATGTTCGACGAGATGGACGATCTGCTCGAAGACTCCTTCGGGAGCTTCGGACTGTTCGGATCCCTGCGATCCTCCCGTTCCCGGGAGGCCGCCTCCAAGGTCTTCATGCACCGGCTGCTCGAGCAAGCGCCGGCTCCGACACTGTGGACCATAAACGACACGGGCGGGGTCAGTCCCGCCATCCTGCGCCGCATGATGTTTGCCCTCGAACTGCGCCCGCCGACAACTGCTGTACGGGCCCGGGTCTGGACTCGGCAGCTTGACCGTCACGACATTGTGACCGCACCGGAAGAGGTGACGGCCCTGGCCTCCGAGTTCGATGCCACTCCAGGCATTGCGGCCGGCGCCACCGCAGCCGCCTGCCTTGCCGGAGGGGACATCGCCGCGGTGCGCACGGGGGTTCGCAGCCTGGCTCGACTGCTTTCCTGCGA
>JAJEBJ010000137.1 GCA_022822575.1 Alphaproteobacteria bacterium
CGACCGCATGGAGTCACGAGATCGATCTGCGTCCCGCCGTCGAGCGCTGGTAGCGCGTCACCAGGTCTCGCCGCGCGCCGCGGCTTCCGCGGTGCGGCGCTTCTCACCGGCTTCGAATTCGGCCACCTTCTCAGGCGATGCCTTTTCCTGGTAGCGCTCCTTGTAGTCGCCGTAGGGCATGCCATAGACGACCTCTCGCGCATCGTCGTAGGACATCGCGATGCCACGATCCTCGGCCTCGGCCCGATACCATTTCGAGAGGCAGTTGCGGCAGAAGTCCGCCAGGTTCATGAGATCGATGTTCTGGATCCCGGGCTTGCGCTGGAAGTGATCGCGCAACCGGCGGAAGACGGCGGCCTCGATTTCGGTACGTGTGGTCTCGTCCATGCGTCACCCTCCGGGTACAGGCAACCGTTGATAGAGCGTGTCGTCGGCAAGCAGCGGCCGCAGGACGTCGGCGACGATGTCGGCCCATGCTTCGGCTCCGCTTTCATCGGCGATGAGATCCTGGCGGATCTCGAACTGGAGGGCCGGCCGCCCGTCCCGGCTTGCATGATGGGGCATGCTGTATCCGCGCGGTTCGAGGGCCGAATAGGGTTCATTGTCCCCGACGACAAGGTCGCCGCGCCGCCTCAGGGCATCCAGCGCCGGCAGGGCCATGCGTCCGTCCCTCTCCCACAGGACACCGATGTGCCATGGCCGCATTTCGCCGTTGAGAGACGGGGTGAAGCTGTGCATGAAGATCACGGCGGGCGTTCTCCAGCGTCCCTCGATACCGCTGATCAAGCGCGATGCGGCTTCGTGGTAGGGCGCAAAGCAGTGCCGGATGCGATCCTCCACGTCCTGCGGGGGCGCGTTCTGGTTGCCCGGAATGCCGGTGCCGTCACTCCTTTCGGGTATGGACTGCACGTCCCACAGGTACCGGTTGCAGTCGATCACAAGGCGCGAGAACCCCGACAGCACGGCCGGTGCGTCAAGCAAGCGGGCAAGGCGCCGCGTCACCGCTGCAGCCCCGATATCCCAGGCGATATGGCGTTCAAGCTCACCACTCGGCAGACCGAGCGAATCGAGGGCGGCCGGCACCAGGTTGCTTGCATGATCGCACAGCAGAACCGCCGATGCCGCACCCTGGGCGTTCACGACTTCGAAGGCAGGCGGATCGTCGGGGCCCAGAAACCTGTGACCGTTGAATGCGGGCGGGTGATGCCGTGAGTGTTCCGCAGACATGGGTTGTGACCTATATCAGGCAGCGAACGCGTTCAAGGGAACATGCTATGGTGACGGGCATCCTAAGCCGTTTCCGGAACCAGTGCCCATGAGGGTCGCCACCATTCTGGCTCTTCTCGGCATTGGCCTCCTTTCCGGGCTGGCGGCATGGGCGGCCCTGCTCGTCATCCCCGCCTGCGGTCTGGACCTCGGCCCCCTTGGCCGGCTGGATCACTGTCCTCCAGCATCCGTGAGAACGACGGAACTGGACAAGGAGATCGAGCGCCAGTCCCTTCTCACCGACCGGATCAACGGGCTGCAGCGCCAACTCGCCATGCTTCCCGACTGCCCTCCCCCCGATCCCGACCGGCTCGATGCCGAGAGATGGGAGCAAAGCGATATCACGCTCCTCGAAGGATGCTGGTCCATGGCGTCCGACCTGAGCTTCGAGGACATCGAGACCGGTGAGGTGAGAGATGCCGTGTCGTGGGAGATGTGCTTTGACAGCCTTGGACGCGGTGATCAGGAAATCGTGATGTCGGACGGCGCCACATGTTCCGAACCGGTCACGGCGAGCTTTCTCGAAGACGGCCGCCTGCGCATCGAAGATCAGGGCAACGTCCACTGCTCTGATGAGTACTACATCTTCCAGCGCACCATCACGTGCAACCTGGAGCCTGGCGGCGAGGCCGCCTGTCAGAGCCAGCAGCCGGAGCGTGGCGACTCCATCAACAATGTCCGCATTGTCCGGCGCGCATCGCCTTGACTTGGCCCGCCGCCGGTTGCCTCACCAAGCGGCCCCGTGCAACAAGGCCTGTCATGATCGATGATCCACGATCGTTTCTGGTGTCGCTCTTTGATGCTGCCGTGGGGGCTGTCCGGGCCGACCGGTGCCTGGAAGGCCTCCTGCCGGAGCCGGCCACCGGAAGAACGGTCGTCGTGGGCGCGGGCAAGGCGGCCTCGGCCATGGCGGCCTTTGTCGAGTCCCGGTGGTCAGGCCCCCTGGAGGGAATCGTCGTCACGCCCTATGGCCACGACATGGACACACGGCGCATCGAGACGGTCGAGGCTTCTCATCCGGTACCGGACGAGGCCGGTCTCGACGCGGCCCGACGCATTCTCGATCTCGTTGGCGGACTTGATGCGCAAGACCGCGTGCTGGCCCTCATCTCCGGCGGCGGATCGTCGCTGCTCGTGGCGCCGGCGCCGGGCCTGACGCTTGCCGACAAGCGGGCCGTGAACGAAGGGTTGCTGCGGTCCGGTGCGGCCATCGACGAGATGAACTGCGTGCGCAAGCACCTCTCGGCCATCAAGGGAGGCAGGCTTGCCGCGGCCTCCTGGCCGGCCGAGGTCGTCACTCTCGCCATCTCGGATGTCCCGGGCGACAATCCCGCGGTGATCGCCTCGGGACCCACTGTGGGTGACCCCGGAACCCGGCACGATGCCCTCGCCATTCTCGAGCGCTACCGCCTCGATGTGCCAGGTTCGGTCAGGGCCTGGCTGGAGAGTCCGGCAAGCGAGACGCCCAAGCCCGGCGACGGCGCTCTCGACCGCTCGTCCTTCACCATACTCGCCAGAGCGAGGGACGCCCTCGAAGCGGCAGCCGGACACGCTGTCAGTCGGAGCGTCGGTGTCACCCTTCTCGGTGACGATCTCGAGGGCGAGGCCAGCGCCCTTGGCCGCTGCCATGCCGGCCTGGCGCGGGACATGGCCGCACGTCCGCTCCCCCGGCCGCACGTGATCCTCTCGGGCGGTGAGACAACCGTGACCCGCACGGGCGCCGGAACGGGCGGCCGCAATCAGGAGTACCTCCTGGCCCTCGCCGTCGCCCTCGGAGGCGAGGACGGCATCCATGCGCTGGCCTGCGACACCGACGGCATCGACGGCAGCACCCCGGCGGCCGGCGCCATGATCGATCCCGGGACCCTGGACCGCGCCCGCCGCTGCGGCCTGCAACCGGCAGAGGTGCTAGCCGCACAGGACAGCGGTCACCTCTTCCATCAGCTTGACGACCACATTGTCACCGGACCGACACGTACGAATGTCAATGATTTCCGCGCCATTCTCATCACGTGACCTCGAAGGAAGCGCCATGAACCGAAACCGGCAGACCAAGATCGTGGCAACACTGGGTCCGGCCACCTCGTCCCATGACACGATCAGAGCTCTCTTCGAGGCCGGAACGGACGTCTTCCGCTTCAACATGAGCCACGGCGACCGCCAGCAGTGGCGGCAGTGGTGGACGATCTTGAGGGAACTCGAGACATCGTCTGCCCGGCCCGTGGGCATGATTGCCGATCTCCAGGGGCCGAAGTTGCGTATCGGGCAGTTCCGCGATGCGAGCGTCGCCCTTGAACGGGGCCAGGAGTTCCGCATCGATCTCGATCCGAAGCCCGGCGACGAGGCACGCGTCGGGACACCCCATGCGGAGATTTTCGCCGCCGTGCGCAAGGGCGACACAATCCTGCTCGATGACGGCAAGGTGATGCTCAGGGTCGTCGCCGGCGGCGAGGACCACGTCACGACGGTTGTCGAGGCCGGGGAAGGCCTCTCCGATCACAAGGGCCTCAATCTCCCCGGGGTCCGGCTCCCCATCGCCGCCCTGACGCCCAAGGACAGGGACGATCTTGCCTTTGCCTGCGAACTCGGCGTCGAATGGATTGCGCTTTCATTCGTGCAGCGGCCCGATGACATCACCGAAGCGAGAGTGCTTGCCGGTGACGGTGTCAACATCATTGCCAAGCTGGAGAAGCCCGCGGCCATCGACAGCCTGGAAGGGATTGTCGATCTCGCCGATGGCATCATGGTGGCGCGCGGCGACCTTGGCGTGGAACTCAGGCCCGAAGAGGTTCCCGGTGTCCAGAAGCGGGCCATCCGCATGTGCCGGGAAGCCGGCAAGCCCGTGATCGTTGCCACGCAGATGCTGGATTCCATGGTGTTCGCACCATCACCCACCCGTGCCGAGGTGACAGATGTGGCGACCGCGGTCTACGACGGCGCGGATGCCCTGATGCTCTCAGGAGAAACCTCCGTGGGCGCCTTCCCGGTGGATGCCGTTTCCATGATGGACCGCATCATGTCGACGGTTGAACAGGATCCGTTCTATGACCCCCAGGCCGGCGCGACGGAAGCCACCGGGGCCGATGCCATCTCGGCGGCGGCGCGCCAGGTTGCCGGGACTCTAGGCGCCAGCGCCATCGTCACCTATTCGGTGTCGGGAAAGACGACCCTGCGGGCGTCGCGCGTCAGACCCGAGGTGCCGATCCTGGGCCTGACACCGAGCATCACGGCCGCCCGGCGCCTCGCCCTCGCATGGGGTGTCCACTCGGTGCACACGGACGATGCAAGCTCATTCTCAGGAATGGTGGAACGGGCCTCGATTCTCGCCGCACGGGAGGGGTTCGCGCGAAGCGGGGAGAGTATCGTCATCATGGCCGGGGTTCCCTTCGGCACCCCGGGCGCCACCAACACTCTCCATGTTGCACAGCTCGACTGACGAATTCGCCAAGGGCGGCAGCGGCGAGGGCAGACATTAAGCCCGTCATGCCGGTCCCTGGCACCGTACATTGAAGTTCCGGTCAACCAAGCCCGGCGGTCGCCCTGGCCTGCCTCATCGATTGGGTGCGCCGTATCCGGAGTCGCCGGGTGTCGTGTGCTGGCTCACCAGGTCGTAGGTCGAAGGGATCGGGGAGGTGTCCAACTCCCGGACCAGCTTCGACAGCAGGAAGAATATGTGCTCGACCGCATTGGTGATTTCCACGATGCGAACGCGTTCCGTTTCATCGAGGGACTGTTCCCTCTTCCAGTAAGTGCTGCGCATGCTTGACATCAGGCCGCTGCGATCGCCGGTCAGAGTCGTCACGATCGGCCACAATTCGGCGTCACCGCTCTCAAGCGCGTGGAGCAGGGACAGGAGTACAGCGTCGACGCCCTCGCAGACGCTGGTTCGAAGAGCCCTGTCATCGGGTCGGTCGGGCAGAGCCTGCAACATCCCGCAAAGATCGGCCATCTGATCTTCCAACCAGGAAAGCAGCTTCTGGCGGGTCAGCATGGAGCTGTGGTCCTCGACGCTCTGCATGGGGTGGTGACCGACGGATTCGACCAGAAACCCCTCGATTTCCGACAGCAGGTGACGCGTCGCCCCGTGCAGGCCGTCCACCCTGTCTCCCTGTCGCACCTTCTCGAAGTACTGCGTCAGGATTTGGAACACGCGCCGCTGCTCGAGGTCGATCAGCGCCAGCGCGCTTTCGACGTCGGAGAGGGCATGATCGTGAATGAACTTCGTCCGTGACGTCTCCTCCTCGGTTGTGGGGGGCCACAAGCGTTCCAGCAGCCGGACCGACGGGCTCAGAGTGAGGATCATGAAAGGAGTGCAGAACAGCGGAATCAGGACGACGCAAAGAGCCAGCTGTTGAGCCAGACTCATGTCAAACGAGAACGCCAGCGCCTTCAGAAGCGGAACATCGAAATAGATCTCGATGCAGAACACCGCAACCAGCGCCGGACTGCTCAGCCCATTGACGAGAACCTGGTAGATCGCGACCTGACGGGCCCTGCCTGTGAGACCTGCGGACAACACGAGCAAGGCCACGCTGGCGCCGAGAACGCAGCCGTAAATCAGCATGATCGTCTGATCTATCGTGATGACGCCGAGAGTCGCCACGCTCACGGCAACCACGCAGACCACGATCACCGACTGCACGATGATCGTCAGAATCGCACCGATCAGGAAAGCGAGGACCAGCGAGCTTTCCATCGATTCGACCATCCCGCCGAACCAGGGCTCGTCCGCCAGGGGCGCGACCGCCTGCTTGAGCAGAACGAGGCCGAGAACGATCATCGCGCCGCCGAAGAACGATGCCGCGACAGGTCTGTAACGTGACAGCCGCTCGCTGATCATGGCCACGCCGGCAATGCCGAGGACGCACATCGAGATCAGTTCGATGTCGAACGTCACCACCAGCACCAGAAGCGTGACGCCGATGTTGCCGCCGATGAGGACGATGAGCGCCCCTCGTGTCGAGATCAGGCCCGACCTCAGCATGCTGACCAGGATGAAGGTGAGCGCGGTCGAGTTCTGCGTGACCGTGCCAGCCAGGGCCCCCCACGAGAACCCGCTTAGCCCGTTCTCGGTCCAGCGATGAGCAATCATCCGGAGGCGACGGCTCGCGAGCGTTCTCAGGTTGTCCGTGAGCAGCCACATGCCGACGAAGAAAAGGCCGAGCCCCCCGGCCAAGCCTGCGATGATCTCAATCAAGCATCAGCCTCGTTCGCCGAATTCCGTTCCGTGAGCAGGTGCACCTCGATAAACTCCAGCTGGCTTCCCTACACCGGCGAGGCGATGGTGACCGCTCCGCACCCGAGCCGCCTTCCCGTCAGGATCTGCGAGGCGTCGCAGTCGAGTGGCGCGACAGGGTCGGCCTCCAAGGTGGAGGGACGTCAGCATGTCGCTACAACATGACACTTTTGTGAATGCGCACACCGGCCTCCGCCAAGGACCATGGGGGCTTGCGGTCTGCGTCAGCAGAGGAGCGTCAGGACACGATATCGGCGGACGAACGGAGGCGCTCCTGCGTAGCATTCGCCTCAACTCTCCAACAGAGCCGTGGCAGGCTGCCGAAAGGCGACGCCTCGGCAGCCGGCTAGTGCGGAATGGCGCCCGGCAGGCTCGAAAGATCCGGCGTCGTGACGAGCAGCGGGTCGGGGCCTGTCACGGAGTCCCCATTCTTGTCCGGATAGGGAAGGCTGGAGAGGAAATGCTGCATGCAGGCGACACGGGCCCGCTTCTTGTCATTGGACTTGATGATGACCCAGGGTACGGCAGCCGTGTCGGTATAGAAGAACATCGCCTCCTTGGCATGGGTATAGTCATCCCACTTGGCGCGTGATTCACGGTCGACCTTCGACAGCTTCCACTGCTTCAGCGGGTCTTTCAGACGGGCATCGAAGCGCCGGGACTGTTCGGTCCTGGTCACCGAGAACCAGTACTTGAAGAGCCTGATCCCGCTGTTGACCAGCATGCGCTCGACCTCCGGGCACTGGCGCGTGAACTCGAGGTACTCCCGGTCTGTACAGAAACCCATGACACGCTCGACTCCGGCACGGTTGTACCAGGACCTGTCGAACATGACGATTTCGCCAGCGGTCGGCAGGTGGGCGATGTAGCGCTGGAAATACCACTGGCCGCGTTCGCGCTCCGTCGGCTTGTCGAGCGCGACGACGCGGGCTCCCCGGGGATTGAGGTGTTCCATGAACCTCTTGATGGTGCCGCCCTTGCCGGCTGCGTCGCGACCCTCGAAGAGAACGACGATCTTCTGTCCCGATTCCTTGACCCACCTCTGGACCTTGAGAAGCTCGACCTGAAGTTCCGCCTTGCGTCTCTCGTAGGTCTTGCGGTCCATCCGCGTGTCATAGGGATAGATGTTCTCGCCGGATTCCGGCTTGCGCTGCTCCATGCCGCTTGCGGTTCCGTCTGCCGTCATGTCCCCGTCCCTCACACGTTGTCCCCGATGATCGCCACCTCGCCCTGTACCGGCCGACAACATTATTGTCATGATGCGCCAACAGGATGACACTGTCGATTCAAGGACCCCTCGGGAGGACGGCATCATGGAGAACCTCGATTTCGGCAGGCCGGGACGGTTCTACAAGGGCAAC
>JAJEBJ010000471.1 GCA_022822575.1 Alphaproteobacteria bacterium
CACTCGGATCTGCATGAGATGGTCGAAGCCTGGCCTGTCGGCGCGCTTGTTCGTCCTGCCGCAGGCGGAGAGGTGGGCGCAGAGGATGTCGCGCTTCATCGGACCGAGCGAACGGTAGCCGAGGCTGTCGAAGGCCGCGTCCGCAGGGTAATGCAGGATTCCGTGCTCCCAGGGATGCCTGCGATCAAGCGTTCAGATCACGACCAGGACACGCCTTTCTGCACGTTCATTCGCGCCGGTTCCTGCCATTGCTCGACGCCAATCGGGAGCCAGGGCCGGCGACGTTGCCTCCTCGCCACCCCATCACCGGATGCCGTTGGCCCGCTGGAGTTCCCGGATGTAGGCCACGACATCCGCCACGTCTTCGCGGGTCAGCCCGTCGACTGGCGACATGTCTCCGAAAGGCCAGTGGTGGGCCCGCACACCCTGTGCAACCGCCCGCTGGAATGACTCGTCGCCATGATGGCCGGGCTCGTAGATGATGTGGACCAGCGGCGGTGCGACGCCGTCCTGTCCGGCAGCGTTCCGGCCGTGACAGGACGCACAGTTGGCGGCGTAGGTCTTCTGCCCGAGCAGTGCCTGCGCCGACAGCGCTGCCGGCACGTTCACCGAAACGATGGGCCGCCCCTCATCTGCGGTGCCGCCGCCAAAAACCAGATACCCGGCCACTCCTCCCAGGGCGAGGACAATCAGGAGTACACGGAGCTTGAGCGGCATACGGGTCCGAACCTCTTGTGGCGTCAGCAGGTGCAGGATGCGGGGAAGCCAGCCTAGTCGGCCCAATCGGCCATGTCAGCAGGGCAAGTACGCACAGGTTTGACACGGGACCGCTGACCCAACCATCGCTGGTGAAGGCTGCCGGCTTCCCGGCAAGATCGACGGAAGGGCACATGGTATCGTCCGGTCGAAGGTGGTAGCGGAAACGACATGTCAAAGATGTCTTCTGATGAAGGCCTGGAAACCTCAGCAGACGCCTGGGCCCCGCTGGGCACGCGTCGCCCTTGGTGATGACCGGTTCGAAGCCGGAGCCCGGATCCGGGCTCCTGCATTTCGCAGTCTGCGAGAATGCCGGCCGGCTGGTGTTGATGAAGGAGGGACTCGTGAAGGCGGAATTCTGGTTGCAGCGTTGGCGTGAGGGCAGCACCCCCTGGAACGAGGGCGTCCCCAACGCAGCGCTCAGGCGTCACCTGGACTGTCTCAATCTGCAGCCCGGGGACCGCGTTTTCGTGCCGTTGTGCGGGAAGGCCGAAGACATGTGGTGGCTCCATGAACAGGGGTTCGACGTTCTCGGCATCGATCTCAGTCCCATCGCGGGACGCGAGTTCCTGGGCGCCCACGGTCTCGCGTTCACCGAGACGCAGCACGCCCGGTACGTTCTCATCGAGAGTCCCGGGTTTCGCCTGTTCGCAGGAGATTTCTTTGCTCTCGATGCTGGCGATCTCGAAGGCGTTGCCGCCATCTACGATCGGGCGGCCCTGGTCGCCCTGCCGCCCCCCGAGCGCCAACGCTACGCCCGGCACCTCACCGAACTCCTCGAAGCCCCGATACTCCTGATTTCCATGGAGTATCCCGAACACGAGATCGAAGGCCCTCCCTTCCCGGTCTCCGAACAGGACATTCGTGAGCTCTTCGGTAAGCGGCGCCGGGTACAACACCTGGCCGAGGAGGACATCATCGAGCGTTCGAACCTGCGCAAGCGTGGCGTCACCCAACTCGTGGAGCACGCCTATCTCATAGCGTGACGGGCGGCTCGGGCGACTGATGCCGCCACCAGGGTTCAGATCGCCCCTGCCTGGACGGGGTTCCCGGATTCGTCCGTCACAGACGCACGGAAGGACTCCAGGGCCTCGTCCACGCCGTCTCCGTGAAAGCGGAAGTCTTGGGGCAGTGAGGCGTGGCGGGCTCGGGCGCGGGCGAGAGCCGCGTCCTTCTGCTCGCAGATGCCGTCCGGCCGCGCGTCCTCGAGGGAACTCAGCTCGGCCGTCAGAAACTCCTTGAAATCGTTGAGGGCGATCTGACTGCGCGTCACCTTCTCGAAGTGGTAGCCGAGCGCGGCAAGCCGGATCGCCTCGGGCAGCATGCGGGGATGGTCCCTGGAGACCCGGGTGATGAACTTCGTGTAGGCCGGAATCTGTTCGGGGTCGAGCCGCGCGCGCACGCCCATCATCTCGACGAAACTCGCATTGGCGCTCCTCGGCTTCTGGAGATGCGGCACGGGCTTGAGGTGTTCGAACAATGTCAGGCAGCGTTCAAGGTAGTTCTCAAGCGTCGGGTCATAGAGCGTCGAGGTCACCCGCTTGTACCCCGCGATCAGCACGTCCGGCGCCATCTCGGTCCTGAAGTTGAGCGCCATCGCACTGGTGCCCAGCGGCACCTCCTGCAGACGACCCTCCGATTCCAGGCGGCTGTACATGTCGGTGCCCCTGAGGGCGGTCAGCAGGTAAATCGGCGCCACCGGGATGCCTGAGTCCTGGATGAAGTCGATCTGGGCGTCGAACACGCTCTCGTCGTCGCCGTCGAGCCCCAGGATGAACCCGCCCTGAACCTGCATTCCGGTCCGCTGGATCTTGCGCACCGCGTTGAACAGGAAGTTGTCGTCACGCTGGCTGGTGTTCTGTTTTTTCTTGGTCTTGATCAGCGCCTTGGGATTGGGACTTTCGATACCGAGGAAGACGGCATCGAACCCGGCCTCGACCATGGCCTCCATCAACGCGTCCATCCGGGCCAGGTTGACACTTGCCTCGGTGCACAGCGTGAAAGGATAGCCGTGCGATTTCTGCCAATCGGCGAGTGCCGGCAGAAGCTTCATCGCCTCGCGCTTGTTGCCGATGAAGTTGTCATCGACGAGGAAGACCTGGCCACGCCAGCCCAGATTGTAGAGCGCGTCGAACTCGGCCACCATCTGCTCGGGTGACTTGGTCCGCGTGACCCGGCCGTAGAGCTTGGTGATGTCGCAGAACTCGCAATCGAATGGACAGCCGCGGGAAAACTGGACGCCCATCGAGTGGTAGTTTTCGAGATCGATGAGATCGAAACGCGGAACCGGGGTTTCACGCATGTCCGGCTTGCGCGGCTCGCGGTAGATTGTCCGGGCCATGCCTCTTTCGAGGTCCTTGAGGAAACCGGCGAACGTCTCCTCAGCCTCGTCGAGCACGAAATGGGCAACGCCGCGGATCTCGTCGTGGAATGTGGTGGGGTGCGGCCCGCCGGCGATGACGGGAACGCCGGCCCGGTTGCACCTGTCGATGACGGTCTGCAGCGACACCCTCTGGGTGAGCATGGTCGAGGTAAACGCGAAGTCGGCCCACTCAAGGTCTGAGTCCTCCAGCGAGCCGGTGTTCAGGTCAATGACACGGAGTTCGTACTCGGGCGGGAACAATGCGGCCACGGTGAGAAGGCCGAGCGGTGGGAAGGCCGACTTGATGCCGACCATTTCGAGCGCGAAGTTGGCGCCCCAGTACGTCGGAGGGTGCTCGGGGTAGATCAGAAG
>JAJEBJ010000370.1 GCA_022822575.1 Alphaproteobacteria bacterium
CATCGGTCCACGAGGGACACCGCTACTGATGTCCGTCGTGGTGGATTGCTCGGTGTTCCTGGCGTGGTCTCTGAGTGACGAGGATGAGCCGGTCGCAACTGAAGCCATGCGCCGCGTCGTCAGTGCCGGCGGCGTGGCGCCTGCGATTTGGTGGTATGAACTGCGCAATGCGCTGCTGATGAACGAACGCCGCGGACGGCTCACGGCACAGCACGTGGCGGAGACGCTTGCCGACTGCGCGGCCCTTGGCATCGAGACTGACGGTCGTCACGATGAGTCCCTGGTCCTGGGCCTGGCGCGTGAACATGCTCTGAGCGTCTACGACGCTTCCTGCCTGGAAGTTGCAAGCCGGCGCAGACTGCCGTTGGCCACGCTCGACCGGAAGCTGTCAGAGGCAGCGGGGGCCGTGGGCGTTCCCACGATTAACCGCCCGGGCTGAAGCGCTCCTGGTTCCGGCCTGTGTGCGCAGGCCGACCTTGTTTCCCGCTTCCTCAGAAAAATGGCATCACGGTCCGGTGGGGAAGCGCGTCAACAATGTTGGCGTTGAGGCGCGATTTGGTGTGACGCTCTTCCGGCTGTTCGATTTGTTGCCAAACTGCAGAGCAATGGAGAGGGAGGCGCTATGCAGCAGTTGTGTCATGCAGGTGCGATGGTGCGAATCTGCCTGTCATACCATTCACCTGAGCATCCTTTTCAGAACCTTGCCGGTGGGACCGAGTGGCAGGGATTCCCTGAATTCGACAAGACGGGGGTACTTGTGGGCCGCCATTTCATTCCTTGCCCAGCTGACAACGTCGGCGGCATCGAGTGACGACCCCGGCCTTGTCGTGACGAACGCCTTCACCTCTTCCCCGTACACCGGATCAGGCACACCGACGACGGCCACCTGGGAAATGGCCGGATGTTCCAGGAGCACTCCTTCGACATCTGCCGGGTAGACGTTGAACCCGCCGCGGATGATCAGGTCCTTCTTGCGCCCGACGATGAAGACGTGGCCCTTCTCGTCCATTCTCGCCAGGTCACCGGTGTGATACCAGCCGTCTCGGATCACCTCGGCTGTGGCCTTCGGATCCTTGTAGTAGCCCTTCATGACGCAATGGCCGCGCACGAGGAGTTCACCGACCTCACCTGCTGGAACCTCGCCGCCCGCCCCGTCCACGATCTTCAGCCTGACACCCCAGGCAGCGGTGCCTATGGAACCGAGCGGGATGGCACCACTTGTCTGGTGAAAGCACGAGGCCGGTGACGTTTCCGTGGCGCCATAGCCGTTCGACATGCTGATGGAATAGGTCTCCATGCACTCCTTCTGCAATTCAGGCAGAAGGGAAGCGCCACCGGCCGAGAATGACTCGAGTTGTCCGGCGAGCATGGTCTTCTCGGCTTCCGTCACCTCATCGCAGTCTAGAATGGCCCGGTACATGGTCGGGACACCATGGAGACCGGTGATGCCTTCCGCCAGCATCAACCGGATCACCTCTGCCGCCCTGAACCGCTGGACGAGCACAATCGTCATGGCGTTGTAGATGGCAAGATTCATGGCGCAGGTTTGCGCCATGACGTGGAAGAGCGGCATCGCGATGAGAGTCTTTCCGCCCTCCTCATGTGGTGGCTTGACGCGTGCCATCACCATGACGTTCATGATGATGTTGGCGTGGCTCAGTTCCGCGCCCTTAGGGTGTCCGGTGGTGCCCGACGTATAGAGGATGACGGCCGTCGCCTCACCGGATGCGGATGCGGCTTCGAAGTCTCCGTCCTCGTCCCCAATCAGTTCGTCGTAGCTCTCCGTGCCAATAAACCAGGCCCGGCGACAGGCACCGACCTCTTCAAAGGCTTCACGAGCATGGTGTCCAATCTCCATGTCGTCACCGCCATAGGCGATCATGGCCACCGCATCGGAATGATCGAGCTGGTAGGCGATCTCCCGGGCCTTCAGCAGGGTGCTGACACATACCACCACGGCGCCGACTTTCAGGATGCCGAAGTAGCACGCCACGAACTCCGGCCGGTTGGGGCAGACCAGGGCCACGTGATCCCCTTCGCGAATACCGGCGCGGCAGAGGCCTTGGGCCACCCGGCCGGCCTGCTCCTCCATTTCCGCGTAGGTCCACCGCTTCCCCTCGAACACGATGGCCTCGCGCTCCGGGAAACTGGCGGCGGCGCTTTCCAGATTGCTGGCAAGGTTGAACATCGCTGGCAGACACATCCCGGCACGACGTGAACCAGAGTAGACGGCATCCCGATTTCGTGTGCAAGGACCAGCCTGCGCCCAATCCCCGAATGACAATTCGCCCGATGGAGTTCATGATAGCGGCTGCGGGAACCGGAGGGATCGAGAGACATGACCGACCAGGCCGAGAACCGGTATGCGAACCCTGACGTCACGCCGCCACTGGCAGAAGCGATACCGCTTGGCCTGCAGCATGTGCTGGCGATGTTCGCCTCCAACATCACGCCCTCCATCATCGTCGCCGGCGCCGCCGGTCTTGCCTTCGGGGGCGCCGAGCAGGTCTACCTCATCCAGATGGCCATGCTCTTTGCGGGTATCGCCACTCTCTTCCAGACGGTTGGCGTCGGCCCGGTCGGATCCCGCCTGCCGATCATGCAGGGAACCAGCTTTGCCTTCGTCTCGGTGCTGACGGCGGTTGCCGCCACCGAAGGTCTCGGCGTTGCCCTGACCGCCTGCCTCATCGGGGGCATCATCCACTTCGGGTTCGGCACCATCATCGGCCGCATCCGCTTCCTCTTTCCGCCTCTGGTGACAGGGCTCGTGATCCTGGCGATCGGCCTCTATCTCATCCCCGTGGCGGTCAAGTACGCCGCAGGAGGTGCGGCAAAGTTCCAGATGGAGGCGGAGAGCTTTGGATCGCTGGAACACTGGTCGGTGGCGCTCGTCGTCGTCATCGTGGCCATCGTCGCCAAGTTCTACTTCCGCGGGATCATCTCGGCCGCGGCGGTGCTGGTCGGCCTGGTGGCGGGCTATGTCCTGGCGCTCATCCTCGGAATGGTGAGCTTCGCCCCGGTGGGGAAGGCAAGCATTGTCGCCATCCCCGACGTCTTCCCCCACGGACTGGAATTCAGCATTGGCGCCATCATCGCCGTGACGCTGATCTGCATCGTCTCAGCCGTGGAGACGGTCGGCGACACCTCAGCCACGGCCAAGGCAGGCGCCAACCGCGACGCGACCGACCGGGAGATCGCCGGCGCAACCTATGCCGACGGTCTCGGGACCGCGGTGGCATCCGTCTTCGGCGGCCTTCCCAACACGTCGTTCAGCCAGAATGTCGGCATCGTCGGCATGACCGGAATCATGAGTCGGCACGTGGTCACGATCGGCGCGATCATCCTCGTCGTGTGCGGTTTCGTGCCGAAGATCGGTGCGGTGATCGCCTCCATGCCCCTGCCCGTCCTCGGTGGCGGCGTCATCGTCATGTTCGGCATGGTGGCCGCCGCTGGCCTCAACATGCTGGCAGGAGTCACCATGAACCGCAGGAACATGGTGATCATCGCCGTCTCCCTTGCCTTCGGACTCGGCCTCAACCTGGTTCCCATCTCATTCCAGTACCTGCCGGGCGTCCTTCACACCATGGCCGTCTCGGGCCTCCTTCCCACAGCCCTCATCGCCATCGTGCTGAACAAGGTCCTGCCCGAGGACATTTGACAGGGAAACATCTCGCGGCATCGATGCTGAGTTCGGTCTCGCTCTCTATGAGCCACTCGATCAGCGTTCAGGGCTCGTCCAGGCATTCTGCGAGCGCGCTCATGCCGCGCCGCTCAAGACAGAGTTCGGCGAGCGCCTCGCCAGGGTGAGCGAGATTCGTCTGCCGCGCCAAGTCCCATCAATGGTCGTCCACCATCCCGACGTCGGCCGGAGCGAGCCGTGGAGATTCACTCAATGAGGGCCCGGGAACATCAAGATACAAACCCCGGAGGCGTCGGGCCCAATCAAATGCGCGGGCAGCGTGCCTGGTTTGGAGCACGTCATGGAAACAGGCCGAGAGTGACACGGCACTCTTCCGCGTCGCTTGACCGCATGGTCAACCGCGGTTGCCGCAAGCTGGACGACCGCAGATCCCTGTGTGACAAATTGACAAATTTCGGACTTTCAACCAGGTGAGCACAACAGTGCCGCTGATCACCGTGAAACCGAAGTTTCAGGTTACGATCCCCGCGAAGCTCCGC
>JAJEBJ010000100.1 GCA_022822575.1 Alphaproteobacteria bacterium
ACCTGTGCCTGATTTCGGCCATCATGGCCCTGGGTCTCAACATGCAGTGGGGCTATGCCGGTCTCTTCAATGTCGGTGTCATGGGTTTTGCCGCTCTGGGCGGAATCGCCGCGACCCTGGTGTCGGTGGCGCCGGTAGACACAGCATGGGATGTCGCAGCGGCCGATCTTGCGTGGACCGGTATCACGATCGGTGTCACCGTGCTGGCTGTCGTCCTGGTACGTCGGCTCATCGGCCCTGGAAGGTGGCGCGTGGCGGCGACAACGATCGTGCTGCTGGTGTGCCTGGGTTTCCTGCATCGTTTCTTCGATCCGGCGGTCGAGGCCATCGAGTCCGTGGATCCGGCACGGACGGGTTTTCTCGGCGGTCTTGATCTGCCGATCATCCTGGGATGGCCGGCAGGCGGTCTGGCCGCCGCCGGCGCGGCGTGGCTCATCGCCCGGGTGGCCCTCGGATTGCGGGCCGACTATCTCGCCATTGCCACCCTGGGGATTGCCGAGATGGTGCTCGCCGTCATCAAGAACGAGGATTGGCTGACCCGGGGCGTGCGGAATGTGACGGGCCTCGATCGCCCCGTGCCTTACGAAATCGGCCTGCAACAGTCCTCCCGTTTCCAGGAGCTTGCGGCGTTCCTGGGAACTGATGTCCAGACGGCCTCCACCATCGCCGTCAAACTCTGCTATGCGGGGCTCTTCGCCGCGGTTCTGGCGGGTCTCCTTGTCCTCGCCGAGAAGGCGCTCCATTCGCCCTGGGGACGCATGATGCGGGCCATCCGTGACAACGAGACCAGCGCCGCTGCCATGGGCAAGAACATCAAGGCGCGTCATCTCGAGATATTCGTGCTGGGCGCCGCCGTCATCGGCGTGGCCGGCGCCATGCTGACCACACTGGAGGGTCAGTTCACGCCGGGGAGCTACCAGCCTCTGCGCTTCACCTTTCTCATCTGGGTGATGGTCATCATCGGCGGGTCCGGCAACAACTGGGGTGCGGTTCTCGGAGGCTTTCTGGTCTGGTTCGTGTGGATCGAGGCCGAGCCCGCCGGACTGTGGCTGGCGGGACTCCTGGTGACCATCGTCGGCGAAGGAAGCACCCTGGCCGGCTACATTCTCAACGGCGCCCCCTACACGCGAGTCCTTGTCATGGGGCTCATCCTGCTTCTCGTCCTGCGCTTCGCACCAGGAGGACTTCTTCCCGCAAGGCCTCGCCCGCAGGCGTGAGCACGCCGGTCATGGCCGCAATTGGATGGCGATTCGGCAGTGGTCACTCGGACCCCATTCGTCTGGTTCGTTGAGGGCGCGGACGTTGAGATCAAGGTCCCGTGAGGCGAAGACATAGTCGAGCTGACGGTCCGCCGTGTCAGGCGACCGTCCGATAGTGTGCCAGGTGGGGACATTCCTGCTCTCCCCTGGCAACGTTGCCGGCCACGGATGGGCCCTTCTGCCATCGGGGAATTGTGGCCCGACAAGAGAAAGACCCATCGCCTCCAGTCGATCGAACACAGTCCGGTAGCGCGCCGCCCAGTACGGACTGCCATCGGCGCTGTAGCCGTACATCAGGTTCAGATCCCCTGCAGCGACAATCCGGTGTCCGTGCTGCCGTGCAACGAATGCCGCCAGGTCCGAGACCAGCCTGTGGGACGAGGCGTCCGAGTAGATCAGGCTTCCCGTTTGGCTGAGGGGGCTTTCGAGTTCCGCGTAGAGCGACACCGCCATGAAGGGTTCGCCCGACTTCGGGATTACGCGTGCTGCGGTGAGGGTGCCGGGCGAGGAAACCACAAGATCACCGGGTCCGGCGTCACCGACAGGTCTGGTGCTCACCCACTCCACCGTCACGCGATCCGACAGCACGGCAATCGCCGTGCGCCACTTGATTCTCCCGCCCCGTTCCGCGGGAGACCAGGGCGCCGGATCAACCTCGATCAACTTGGCGCAGTCTTTCGGCAGCCGGCAGACCTCCTGAAGGAGCGCCAGGTCGACGTTCGAGCGAAGGAGGAAACGCCAGGACTCTTGCCTGTGCGCCATGTTCCAGCAAACGATCCTCACGGTGTCATCGGGCATCGGTCCATCCAGGGCCGGTGTCACGTTGACGCATGTCGGTGGTGGGGATGCGTGGACGAAGACGCTCCCGGCACTCCAGGTCGGGGCGCCTGTGGGACACATCGCTGTGCATTCGAGCCAACGGTGTCATGTCCGCCTGGCAATGGACATCGGACGCCATCAGGTCGGGTCTTGCGGATGTCCTGCGGCGAGGCCGGCGAGGGTCGCGTGGATGCGCGTGATCAGTTCCGGCACATCGTCCGGAGGGACGGTGTTACCGGCGACATAGGCGGTGACGATCTCGGTTGTCATCTCGAGGATATCAGCCTTGTCGACGGCGGACAGCATCGCCTTCTCCATCGGTTCTCCCGCTCCCTTGTCAGCGACGCCATGGTGCGTGTGATCGACGCCATTGTCACGAATTGGCGCCCCGGGCCGGCCTATGCTATCCCTTGGGGTGGATGCAATGTGAGTCCCCAACCGATGAACATCCCCCGCATCGCGCTGGCATCGGATCATGCGGGATATGCGTTGAAGTCGGTTCTGCTGAGCACACTCGACGCGTGGCAGATCGATGCTCTCGACCTCGGGACCACGGGAACCGATCCGGTAGACTACCCCGATTACGCCATGCGCATGGTCTCGTGTCTCGTCGAGGGGAGGGCCAGGCAGGGGGTCCTGGTTTGCGGCACGGGGATCGGCATCGCCATGGCGGCGAATCGTCACAAAGCTGTCCGCGCCGCCGTCTGTCATGATGTCACATCCGCCGTGCTGGCGCGCCGCCACAACGACGCCAACGTGCTCGCACTCGGCGGGCGGCTGATCGGTGAGGAAACGGCACGCCAGTGCCTGCGTGCCTTCATCGATACCCGCTTTGACGGCGGTCGCCACACGCACCGTGTCGACAAGTTGTCGGACACGGATCACTTGCGCTAGAAGGCGCGGTCCCGATTCCGGAGCGATGACCATGGCGAACCGACAGACCGGTCCATTCTCACATGAACTGGCGAGGAACGATCCCCTGATCTTCGATGCCCTCGCCGGCGAACTGAAACGCCAGCAGGAGCAGATTGAGCTGATCGCCTCGGAGAACATCGTATCGTCGGCTGTACTGGAGGCCCAGGGATCCGTTCTTACCAACAAGTATGCCGAAGGCTATCCAGGACGCCGCTACTACGGCGGTTGCGAGCATGTCGACATTGCCGAACGTATTGCCATCGAGCGGGCGAAGGAACTCTTCGATTGCGCCTGGGTCAAC
>JAJEBJ010000494.1 GCA_022822575.1 Alphaproteobacteria bacterium
GCCTGTGACGACGTCACCTCCAGGGCCGTCGACAGCCGCCAGGAACGGGGCAGCATGATGTTCGCCGCCACGGCGGCGCTCTCGATGCGACCGACGAGGCTGGCCTGATGTCCATCTTCACCCAGCGACAGGCGGATGCCCGTCGCACTCCCGAGGCCTTCGAGAATGATTCTCTCTCCAAACAGATCCTCGAGACATACATCATGCCCGGACCATCCGAGGGCCTCGTCGAGAAGAACAATCGAGCTGTCCCCCTCGTCGAGGAGTTCCGTCACCAGTCCATGTCGGCGAAGGCGTGCGGTATCGGTGCCGTCGAAGAGAATGAGAGGACGACGATTCTCGGCCATGAGAAGCGATGCCAGGTAGCCGCACACCGCCGCACCGCCGCACGGCACCACTTCGATGGATCCGTCAAGTGCACTCCGCCCGGTCCGGGCACAGTGCCGCGACAGTGCCTCCAGGTAGCAGGCATCGCTCACATGTTCGACAAGCAGTGATCGGCCCTGTTCCGTCAGGGAATCGAACATCGCATACCCGGCAGCAGCCTTGAGTGCGAAGACCGTTTCAGGATGGGCCGGCCATGAACCCTTGAGGATGCGGGCATGTCCCGTGTCGTCTTCGAACACCGGACGCACCCGGTCGAGGTGATCACCATCGATCAGGAACGGCGAATGGGTCGTGTAGATGACCTGGTTCTGTGCGGACAGGCGCTCGAAGAATACCAGCAGTTCACGCTGTGCCGTCGGGTGAAGGCTGAGACCGGGCTCGTCAAGCAGTACGATGGCATCGCCCATGCCGCCCTCGGACTCAGCGGCGAAGACAAGGAAAAAGGAGAGGAACCACTGGAAGCCTTTGCCGCGGGATTCCAGTTCGATTTCCACATCCTCCAGTGAATCGTCAGCGACCCTGATGCGGAAATAGTCTCCGTCGACGTGATAGCGGATGCGATGGCGCCGTTGTGACCACAACTCGGCACAGCGCCGGCTGATGTCGACCGACGCGGCATTGAGCCGGATGGCCCGCTCCTCCATCTGGCGTTGCATCGTCTCACCCGATGCCCTGTTGCCCGTGGCGCCGAGTTCCGCGATGTCCCGGGGATCAAGGCCCGCATGGCGGAAAAGTGCAAGCGCGGTTCTGAAACGCGGTTCCGGCTCTTCGCGTTCAAGGCCCCTGAACATCTCCGGCAGCCAGATGGCGCTGTCGAGCACGCCGTAGTTCTCGAAGTAGACGAGACGCGGCAGTTCGCGTTCCACCAGGGCGTTGACGTGATCGATCACCCTGCTCCCGAAGGGCATTCGCAGCATGGCGGTGACGACGGCGCCAAGAGCGCTGAGCCGTTCATCATCGAGCCCCGAAATCTCTTCGTCGATTTCGGTGAGCAGAGCACGGCCGGTGGCGCTCGTGACGTCATCAAGCCCGGCGAACCGGTCGTACCACTCGCTGGACCATGCCGCCAGGCGCGGCGAGTCGTCCGCAAGTGCCAGACCCTCGAGGATCTCCATGAGAGGGACTGGCTGTGCCGGCTTGGCCCCGATCTGCGGCATGTAGGAAAAGCCGAGATGGCCGTCGTAATGACGCGTGACGGTAACCGTCTCGGGCACTGTCCGTTCCGGGCCCAGCAGGGTCGCGATATCGCTCTTTTGCTGTTCCGGAATCTCGAACTCGATGGAACAGACCGGCCACTCCGCACCCGTTGAACCGGCAAGGACGTAGTCGCGCGTGTAGCGGTCACGCGGAAACTCGCGCTGGGCATCGTACGTTTCCGCAGTGCCCGGATTGAACTTGTTGAGTGCCTTCAGAAGGGAGGTCTTGCCCGACTCGTTGCGTCCGACAAGGACCGTGACCGGATCGAGTGTTACCCAGCCGCTATCCTCGATGTTGCGATAGTTGCGAACCCGAAAACGCAACGCCTTCATGTCTGGTCTCCCGATGCGGCGGCAAGGGATATGCGTGCCGAGGCTTCCCCGGCGGCGGATGATCCCAGGGTCACACTGCCGCCGTGGCGCCTGAGAAGAGCGATGGCCAGCGCCAGTTCGTGGGAGGCGCCGGACGGCCTGAACGTATGTTCCGTGAACCGCGGAAGGGGAGCCCCTCCGGTGATGGTGACGTGCACCTGGTCGTCACCGGCCGTGGTGAAAACGCGAACGGCGCTGTGTCCCAGTCCCGACTCCCGGGAGGCGGTGAGGATACGTTCGAGAATGGCTGTCAGGGCGAGGACAATATCGGATGCCACGCCCCTGACATCACCGACGTCGGCAAGTTCCGTCATGACCGGCATGCGGTGCCCTGCTCTGATCGCCTCGAGGGCTTCCCTGATGCACGCGTTGATGCTGACCGAAGGCGCCGGCGCCGCCTCCCCGGCGAGAGTCCACAGACGCTTGCCCAGCGCCGAGAGTTCACCGGTTTCGTTGCGCAGGGTGGCGAGATGACCGTCCATCGTCTCGACCTCCCGATGAAGGGGAGCATCGTCATTGAGCGACCGGTCGAGTCCGGCCTCCATGATGGCGTTTCCAAGTCTCTGGCGCGACTGTCTGAGAGCATTGGTGTGCGAAGCGAGACGTTGAGCCCGCACCGTCACCGCTGCCGCCGTACCGCGGATGAACAGCTTTCCTCTTCCCGGATCCACGGTCTGTTGCACCGGTTCATCGCGGCGGCGCCCACGGATGCCAAGCAGAACCCAGAACAGCGCCAGAGCACCGAGAGCGGCAACCGTGCCATCGTCATAGTTGCGCACGACAAGCGCCCGGCGGGCACGCTCGTTCTCCAGGGACATGACAAGCTGGTCGGCAACACCAGTCATCCTGTCGACAGCCAACCCCTGATGCAGCTCGTCAAGAGCGCGCTTGTCGGTCATCAGCCTGCTCGCTGCCGCAACAAGGGTCACATCGCCGTGGGCACGCACGGCATCAAGGGTCGGGGCGGGTCCGGACCCGGCAAGATACCGGTCCATGTCCTCAACGAGCCCGGCCAGTTCCTCGCCCCTGGTTCCGGTTTCTCCGGCCGTCGATTCAGCCGCTGACTTCCAGGTATCGATCGCTTGTGTGAGCGCCCCTTCTGCTTCAAGGATGGCATCGATCGCGAGCCTTCTCTGTTGCAACCCCTCCCGCAACGCAACGACGTTGCCCGCGACGTCGGCTCCAAGGTCGGGAATGGAGTCAAGGGTTGCTACCAGCCGCGACGTCGTCTCCAGGGACCCGTCGACGGCCGACGCCCCCGACTCCGCCACGCCTTCGCGAATCTCCGTTGCCATCACGACGGCATCGGCGAGCACGGCTTCGCCGCCCTGCCTTGCCAGCATGTTGAGCACACCGGCTGCAGCAATGAGCAAAACGGAAACGATCAGGGCGAAGACAGTGGTGCCCCTGCTCATTGCCGCACCTCCCTGCCTTGCCGAATTGCCGGTGGTCTTGACCCACGACCCGGGATCGTGTCGGCCGCCTTGTTCATGTCGCCGTGGCCTTGATAGACCCCACGATTCACGCAATCGGGATGCCGGGTCAAGTCCCGCCTTTGTCCCGGACCCGTGCGCAAGACCTTCGTGGCAGAGGGCTGGCGGCTGGATTCCAGCCCTCTTGCTGCCCGGGACTTGCAGGCTCCAGGCAACTTGTTCCAGTCTCTTGCGCATCCAAGAAGGGAGGAGGCGATCATGCGTACGACCATCCTGACGTTGGTTCTCTCTTTCATGCTGGGATCCGTGGCCTGGTCAGGAGACGACGTCGTCAGCCTCGAGGAGGCCGAGAGACTGAGCGATGAGCGCCACGTGTTCATGAAGGAGTTGGGGATGTCCATGCGGACCATCAAGGGCTTCCTCTCCGGCCGCAACGATGCCGCGGAGGCACTGGCGGCAACCGGTGTCCTCAAGGACGCTGCATCTGCGATTCCGCCCCTCTTTCCTCCAGGGACCGGCGTGGACGCCCTGCCCCGAACCGGCGCTCTCGATGCCATCTGGGAAAACTGGACTGAATTCGAGATGGCCGCACAGCTTCTGGGAGAGCGGGCAGCCATGCTCGAGACGGCGCTGGCTTCGGGAGATGGCGACTCGCAGGCTGCGGCCTTCCAGGCTCTTGGACGCGACGGGTGTGGCGGGTGTCACTCGGTCTTCCGCGCCGAGGACCACTGAACCTCTATCCGGCGATCTCCAGCAACCCGAGCACGACTGAAGCGGCAACGGCGAGCGTGACAAGAGCCAGAAGATCAGGGGCGAGACGCGGGACATCGTGCTCCGGAGGAAGGTGCTTGCGACCGGTCACCATGGGAAGGACGAGGTTGTCACGCTTGTAGAGCCAGTGGAATCCGACAGCGGCAACGTGGAGAGCGACAAGCACGAGCAGGATGTCGACCGTGACGGCGTGAACGCCTGAGGCGTTGCGAGCCGCTTCGTAACTCACGACATGCGATAGTGGTCCCTCGTTCCATCCATCGACATCCACCGCAAAGAGCCCGGACCCCGTGTGGACGACGAGAACGAACAGCATCAGGACAACGGAGAGGCCGCCAAGGGGATTGTGACCGCTGTCATGGCCAGGCCGGCGCTCACCAAGGGACCGGATATGGGCCATGATCTCGCCCGGGGGCCGCAGGAAGCGGCGAAACCGGGCGGTATCGCTGCCCACGAACCCCCAGATGATCCGCGCCACGACGAGGATCAGCAAGGCCTGGCCCGCCAGGATGTGGATATCGAACCTGCCGCGGTCGCCGCTGACATAGCAGACGACGAAGAGGACGACGAGGACCCAGTGGAACACCCGCGTC
>JAJEBJ010000240.1 GCA_022822575.1 Alphaproteobacteria bacterium
AACGACCCCGACCTCAACTTCTTCGGCCTGACCCTGCCGGTCCGCCTGCCCACGGTCGAGACCGTCCACGGTCCGGCCTGGAGCGTGCTGGCGGACGTGGATGACTGTCCGGACCTCGAATTGGTCCTGCCGGCGCGCAAGTCTCTTGTTTCATGATGCACCTTGTTCTGATTTTGGGATTGTGGATGAGGATGCAGCGGCCTCGGCTTTCCCCTGGCATGTCTGGCGCACCGTCTCGCTGTCGCAATTGGCTCTGTACATGCAGTACCGCCGTCTTTCGGTCGTGATGATTTTGCGCTGGACGCGCGTATCGTCTCTTGCCCTTCCCAGAGCACGGACGGTTCCGGGATCGAGACCGAGTTGCTCCGCCACTTCCCCAGCGCTGCTGAAGCCTTCATCGCGAAGTCGTTTCATCTCGCGCTGCCGGTAGCTCGGCAAGCCGTACACGATGCGAGTGCCGCGCAGACGCTTTGCGGTGTACGGTTCGCCTTTCCAGTTTCTGTGTCCCATCCGGTTGAGTTCACGAGCGGCGGCTTCATCGGTGTGGGTGTTGAGCAATTTGTCGAGAGCGGCGATCGTCTCGGGCGCGGTCTTGCGGATTTTTGCAATCGGTCTCGGCAAGTGGAGCGTTTCAAGGGTCAGGGACCGACCGCCGCGCATGCGCAGCTCGATCGTGACCTCGTAACCGTTCCGGGTGAGTGTCGCGTCCTCGATCAAGTGGCCGAGCAGCCGTTTGCGATCGGTGTTCGCGGTTTCGGAAGCGTTCCAGACCTGGCCGAAGTCGCGTGTCAGTTCCCTGATGCGTTCAACCTGGCGCTGGGACAACTCGCTATCGCGGACCGCGGCGCGGTCCTCGCGTTCCCGGCAGGCCTCCTCCAGGTCACGCAGTCGCTCGTTCCAGTTTGCTTCGAGCGCCGCGGCCACGAGCCGGTTGGCCGGGTCGACCTCAAAGAACCTGCGACGTGCCATATCGGCCTCGTAGCGGATCCTCTCGATGCGCCTGGCGCGTTGGGCATCGGCTTCGGCAAACTCTGCATTGACCTGCTCCTGCACCGCAAGGGCAAGATCGATGTTCTTGTGGTTCATCACGTCGATCACGAAGCGGGATATTTCGGCGTCGACCAGATCACCGCGCACTCTCTGGCAGGTTTGCCGGCCATAGCGAACCAATGGTTCCTTGCACAGATAGTCATGGCATGCCGCCGCACCGCGAGACGGACGAGCAGCGGTGTACTGGAGACCCATGCGGCGACCACAGTGGCCGCAGAGCACCCGCGATTGCAACAGCGCGGCCCCTTCCCGGGGAGCCGCGGTACGCAACCCCGTCCCGAAGAACGCCCGGGCATTGCTCGCCATGGTGTCTGTATTGCGTCGGTATTCTTCCCAGTCGATGTACCCCACATGGGCGTCGGGAATGCAGACTTGCCACTCGTCCATCGGTACGACCTTCACCTTGCCGGTTCCATCGCTCAAGCGCTGCATACGGCTGCGACCGTAGACGAACGCCCCGGCATAGCGGGGGTTTTTCAGGATGCGAGCGACCTGGGCGAAGCTGGGAAGGGCCCAGCGCAACTCGCCGCGGGTTGGCCCGCTGAGCGGACGTGATGGCAGCAGGATCTCCTCGCGGTGCATCCACTTGACGACCGCCATTGCCGAGCGTCTGCGCCGGAAGCTCTCGAAGACCTGGCCGATGGCATCGACAATCGACTGGTCGGGGTCGAACACCACCACGTCGGTGTGATCATAGGCCAGACCGATCGGCAACGGTATCTTCAGCGCGCCACGCGCCGCGGCGCTGCGTTGTCCGCCGAGCAACCGCGCCATGATCCCCTGCAGCTCGAACTCGGATATGGTTCCTTTCATGTTCAACAGGAGCTTATCGTTGGTGTCATTGGGATCGTAGACGCCGGTTTCGTCGAGGATCAGCGTATTGGTGATGCTGGCGATGCGTAGCAACTGTTGCCAATCGGCATTGTCGCGCGCCAGGCGAGAGACTTCCAGGCCGAGCACGATACCCACCTCTGCGGCGGCGATCCGCGCCATGAGATCGCGGAAGCCGCTGCGGTTTGTGCTGTAGGCTCCTGACTTGCCCTGGTCGTCGTCGATGACCCGGATGCACTCCGCCGGCCAGCCCAGCGCCATCGCCTTGCGGCTCAGCCCGTACTGGCGGTGCCCGCTCTCGATGTTCTCCTCAACCTGACGAGGCGAGGACTGCCGGACATACAGGCAGGCCTCGCGCTCGAGATGGTGTGGCTTGATCATGCGCGTGGCGATCTCAGACATGGCGGCTCTCCCTGTCCTCCCGGTTGCCGATCATGTCGCACGACGATGCTCGCAGCAGGTGTCGAACCTGGCTGGCGGCTTCGGTGATGACCGCATCCGCGATGGATATCTGCGACGAGATGGTTGGGGCGGGCTGGGAGCGGGAGGGGCTGCACCCACCTTTGGCGATGGCCAGCGCACCGCGCAGGCCGTGGAAGCACAGAACGGCGATGGCAGTGTTGTTCCCGCCGGACAACCACAGCTGGCGCCAGTTCTCATAGGTCTCGGATGCGTCGTCGGGCATCATGGCGCGGGTTCCGGCAGTTTTTTTTGACCCCTCTCGAGCGCCTTCTCGAGGCCGCGCGGATGCAGCTTGACGCCGAACTCGGCCTCGATCAGCGGTACCAGCCGGCGCGCGCCCACCCGTCCGTACCGGGCTCTGTAGTCCTCGACGAAGCGCAGCATCTCCGCGGTGATCTTGTGCGGCCCGCGCGGCCCGCGCGGTGCCGGAATCAGTCCCTGCAGCCCGCCAGTATCGAACGACTTGACCATGCGGAAGCAGGTGGGACGGGAGACCCCGAAGCGCGCCGCCGCCTGCGCGAGGGTCGCGCCACCCAGTCGAACCAGCCTGACCATCTCGTAGCGCACCTGGAGCAGGTCGCGGGCATCAAAGAAGTCCCCGGTCGCAAACAACGGATCGGTGACGTTTTCCGGCGTCCGGTTGAGTGTCCCGGCCTTTCCGAGACGGTCCTGCTTCCCTGTCTGATCGTGGTGATCCGCCATGGTCGGGCATCTCCGCACAGGTGTTTCATATATTATTACGCTAGATGTTTTGCTCATGTCAACCCTGAAGCGCGAAGTACAGGACACAGAACCCTTGAATGCACGGGAATAATGGCGCTTCATGTCATGGCCGGGCACGAGAATGCGCCCTAATTCTTGATCATATTGCGCCATCATTTATGATCACGGGTCCCGGCCTGGCCCAGATGGGAATCAACAAGCTCGCGAAGCGCCACCAGGTCATCGAACCTGAACATGCTCCGGCCCGAGGCAACTCGCTCGAAGTCGTCGATGCGGCGAAGAGACGTCCAGGAAACCGGCACGCTCACAAGGACCGGACCGACCGGACCATCCACAAAGTGGCGAACCATCGCCACGCGGTTCACTGTCACACGGTTATGGATCTGCAGCGCGTGCCCCCGTAGCGGATGGAACGGGTGGGTGATGCGAGCGCCCCGGAAGTCGTCCCCGCCAGCAGAACAGCCCGCATTTGAAGACATGTGACAAGGGCGCGGTGGAGGCCGCCGTCGGCTTTGTCGGAACCGCGCTCCTTGCTGCCTTGCGCACCCGCACCTTCTTCACCTGCGACGAGATGAACGCGGCCTTCCGGGAACGTCTGATCACTCTCAACGCGCGCCCGATGAAGGCGTACGGCAAGAGCCGTGACGACCTGTTCGCCGAGGAGCGGGCCATGCTCAAGGCACTGCCGGCACGACGCTACGAATGGGCGGTGTGGTACCGCCGCAAGGTGGGACTGGATTACCACGTCACCTACGACAAGCGGCACTACTCCGCGCCCTGGAGCCATGCTGGCAAGCGGGTGCGGGTGCGGGTCGGTGAACGGACCCTGGAGATCTTCAGCGAACAGGGCGGGCAGCGTCTGGCCGTGCACCGGCTCGGGACGTTCAAGGGGCGCTTCTGCACCGAGGGCGACCATATGCCGTCCCACCATCGTGAAGCCCTCGATCTGCGCGTGCCAGACCTTGGAAGCTGGCTGCTCGCAAAGGCCTCCCAGGCCGGTCCGGCCGTCTTCCGATGGGCGCAGAACTGCATGGACGCATGGGAGTTTCCAGAGCAGTCGTTCCGCACCATCCGCGGCGTCGTGAGCCTCGCCGACAAGCACCCCAGGGACCTGGTGAACGCGGCCTGCGAGGCCGCGATCCTCGAGGCCAACACGAGCTATGGCTACATCAGGGACTGGCTCGGGAAGGCACGCAAGGCCGAAGCGAAGGCCCGGCCCGACGAACCCATCCCGCCGCATGACAACATTCGTGGCTGCGTCCAGTACCGTCGCCGTGGCGGGAGGACACGGTCATGAGCCTGTTCGAC
>JAJEBJ010000212.1 GCA_022822575.1 Alphaproteobacteria bacterium
GGCAGTCTGAGGCGCGAATCTGGAGACTGAGGAACGACGCATCGCGCAGAGCCAATCCACTTGAGATATCCAATCGCGGCCTTTCACGCAAGCCCAACGGGAACCGGTCGTTGTTCGACGGGATCTGAAAGCTGTCGGCTCGCGCGCCGACACCTGACGGATTGCAACCGCACCGCGGTCAGGGAGTCGGTGAACATCACTAGCGTGGCGTCGGTTGTCGACACTGCCGGTCCTGTGGTGCCACAATCGACGTGTCAGCATGAGGACCGGAACCCGATGCCGCGAGATCCGCAGTATGATGTCCTGTTCGAGTCCGTTGCCATCGGACCCGTGACAGCGAGGAACCGCTTCTACCAGGTACCCCACTGCAATGGCATGGGACGCGCTCATCCCACGGCGATGGCGGTCATGCGCGGCATCAAGGCGGAAGGCGGCTGGGCTGTGGTGTGCACGGAACAGTGCGACATCCACGTGACCACCGACACGGAGCGGGAGATCCGGCTGTGGGACGACCGGGACATTCCCTACCTCGCGCGCATGGCCGACCAGGTCCACGAGCACGGCGCGCTGGCCGGACTTGAGCTGACTCACATGGGCTACTACACCGCGAACTACATGGGCCGCGAGATCCCGATGGCGCCCACGGCGAGACCGGTCCACGGCATCGAACCGTTCCATGCGCGAACCATGGACAGGACCGATATCGCCGACTACCGGCGATGGCACCGCAATGCGGCGTTGCGCGGCAAGCGGGCCGGTTTCGACATCGTCTATGTCTATGCCGGACACAGCCTTTCCCTGTGCATGCACTTTCTGTCGGCGCGCTACAACCAGCGCACGGACGAATACGGCGGACCCATCGAGAACAGGGCGCGCCTGCTGCGCGAGGTCATCGAGGACACCAAGGACGCCGTCGGAGACACCTGCGGGGTCGCGGTCCGTCTTGCCGTCAACGAGCTTGTCGGACCGAAGGGCATCACGCCAGAGGAGGACGGCCGTGCCGTGATCGAGATGCTCGGCGAACTGCCGGACCTGTGGGACGTCAATGTCAGCGAATGGGAGAATGACAGCGAGACCTCGAGGTTCGCCGACGAGGGGTTCCAGGAGGAGCACATCTCCTTCGTCAAGTCCCTGACCAGCAAGCCGGTGGTGGGTGTCGGGCGCTACACCAGCCCGGACCGCATGGTCTCCCTGGTGAAGAACGGTGTGCTCGACATGATCGGCGCCGCCCGCCCGTCCATCGCCGATCCTTTCCTGCCGAAGAAGATCGAGGAAGGGCGGCCCGAGGACATCCGAGAGTGCATCGGCTGCAACATGTGCGTCGGTATCTCCAACCAGCCGACCTATCTCAGGTGCACGCAGAACCCGACCCAGGGCGAGGAGTGGCGCCGGGGATGGCATCCCGAAGTGATCCCTCCACGGGAAACGGACGAGCGTGTTCTTGTGGTCGGGGCCGGCCCGGCCGGTCTCGAGGCGGCGCGGGCACTGGGTCAGCGTGGCTACGAGGTCATGCTTGCCGAAGCCGGCCGCGAAACGGGCGGGCGGGTCGCCCGGGAGTGCCGCTTGCCCGGTCTGGCCGCCTGGGCCCGCGTGCGCGACTGGCGCATGACCCAGCTTCACAAGCTTCCCAATGTCGAGATCTACATGGATTCGGCAATGACCGCCGACAGTGTGCGCGAGACGGGAGCCAGCCTCGTCGCCGTGGCCACGGGCGCTCGGTGGAGACGCGATGGCAGCGGACGCTATCACGATTTTCCCCTGGCCTGCGGATCGGCGAACATTTTCACCCCCGATGACATCATGGATGGCGCCACGCTCGAGGGGCCCGTCGTCGTGTTTGACGACGATCACTACTACATGGGTGGCGTGATCGCCGAGAAGCTGGTGCAGGAGGGCCATACGGTCAGTATCGTCACGCCGGAAAGTGCGGTATCGGCGTGGACCGCCTACACGCTTGAGTACGAGCGCATCCAGGCCCGCATGCGCACGCTCGGTATCGAGCGGCATCTCGGCTTCGCCGTGAAGACTATCGAATGGAGCAGAGTCGAGGTCGAGGATGTCTACACAGGCGCGTGCCAGTGGCTCGCCTGCCGCAGCCTCGTCATGGTGACAGCCCAGGATCCGGTGGACGATCTCTACCACGCGCTCACGGCTGATGAGGCAGCCAACCGGGAGGCTGGCATCCGTCGCGTGTCACGCATTGGCGACTGCTATGGCCCGGGGCCGATCGCGGCCGCGGTCTTTGGCGGATACCGTTATGCCCGCGAACTCGGTGAAGCGATCGGCGACGATGTTCCCTGGAAACACGAGATCGTCGAACTCGCTCCCGTCATCTGAGGTCCCGGCATTCACTCGGCTGCCTCGACCAGACGCATCTCAAGCGGATCGCCGGACTTCACCAGGACATCGAGGCGCACGGTGGCGCGGCTGAACATCGTGTAAAGAAGGTGCTGAAGGTGGTCCTCGTCGTCACCGCCGCTCTCGATGTCGATGGCGATGATTGCCGGTGCCTGCTGCCCCTTGTACCGGTAGATGCTCTCGAGAAGGACTTGCCCCGGGGTGAAAACCTGGTTTCCTAGCAGGTCGTAATCGCCGGAGAAGCGCTTGAGCGTGTGGTTGCCGACCCTGGAATGATCCGCAAGACAGGCATGACGGATGCCCTTCATCGACAGGATGACGATATCCTCGGGCCTGAACCTGTCTGCCAGCAGCCGCGACACCGTACGCGAGACCAGCTTCACCTGGTGAGAGGCATCCTCATAGGCTTCGACACTCACATCGAGGCCAGGCAACCCATTGGCCTGTTCGAAATCGAAGGGAAGTACCCTGTCGATGAACCGTGCAATGGTTCCCGGGGACCGGTAGTTGGAACGGATCTTGAAACCGACGAAGCCCTCGAGTGTGACCGGCTCGTTCCTTCGAATGCCCTGATCGGGATCCTCGAGCCAGAGGATATCAGCGTCATCCCGGGCGAACAGCCGGAGGATATCGTACCAATCAGGCTCGAAGTCCTGGCCCTCGTCGACGATGAGGGTATCGAACGTCCACGCATCCGGGACCGGCGCCGCCACGACCTGATCCTGGACGTGTGACCAGAACGCGTCATAGTCATTCCGGTGACGGAAATCCGGCGCCTTGCCGATATCCTCGAGGAAGCGGTGACACAGGCCATACCATGTCTCAACCAGTCCGCTGCCATCGACCGAGGCCCTGATCCGCTCCTTGAGTTGGCGATTGAAGCAGACCAGCAACGGTTTGCGTGACCGCTCGACCGCACACTGGAAGAAGTGCGTGGCCATCACCGTCTTTCCGCATCCTGCCGCTCCCCTGACACGCAGCCGCAAAGGTGCCATCTCGATACCGGACAGCAGCTGCGAAAGCTGCCCGCTCAACCGCGCGAACCGCTGCTCGCCTTGGCGAACACGGGCGTGAATGTCGGGGTAAATTTCGAAGGACTGACGAAGAAAGGCCTCGATGGTTGCCCGTCTCTCCGGTTCATCCTCTTCGCCGTCCAGAAGATCGTGGATCCTGCTGACCAGAAGCTGGTCGCCCGCGGCATCGACGATGCGCGACGCGTCGAGACCGACGGCATTGACGGATCGCACGCGATGGTCCGGACAATAGACAAGATAGTCGGTCACAAGAGTGGGTTCGCGCCTGTGCACCCTGCGGAACTTGCGCTTGATGTTGTCAACCGAGCGGCGCACCTGGAAAACCGGGTCGGAGGCGCCATCGCGGTACCGCTTGACAAGCCCGCCGGCTGTCTCGTCCAGGGAACCGTTCTTCTGTTCCATGACGAGAATCTTGCCGGCACGGTTGACGATGATGAAGTCGGCTTCGCCCCAGGATGTTCGATCGCCGGACTCTCGCGTCCAGTGGACCGAGTGGAAGACGGTCAGGTCCGGATCGAGATCGCGCCGCAGACGCTCCAGCGTCGCCAGTTCCGGAGCATGTCCGCCGGCCAGGGCCAGACGATCCACATCCCAGGGAACGATTCGCGCCATGGTGTCACGCGGCGGTTGACGCCTTCTTCTCCCACGTCCCCCGAGGCGTCTGCTGCCAGTAGTTCAGGACGTGTCCGGCGTCGCGGCGCGCCTTCCAGCGCCGGCGGGCCGCGGCGACGGCCTCGTCATCGTGTCCGTCAAACATGTCGACAACGCGCTCGAAGGCGTCGATATCGGCGCAGTCAGCGCGGTCGACCAGCACCAGAAGGCTGGCGCCATTCGGGTTGTCGTCGGCATCGGCAATCCAGACGGGTTGATGTTCCACGTCCCGGGCCTGTCCGACGCAACCATGGGGCAGGAAACTCTCGTTCCTGTAGGTCCACAGGACACCGTCGAGGTGGCTGGCCCGTTCACGCGAGACCGTCATCACGACGGCCCGCATGTCTTTCTCCAGGGCTTTCTCCAGAAGCTGGGGCAGTGCGGTCTCGAGAGGGGACGAGAGCAGGTGATAGAAGTCGACCCGGGTCATGCTTCCCTGGTGTCTGAGACGAAGCGGTCGAGCAGGCGGACGCCGAATCCGGTCGCGCCCCGGGGTGCGAGGGTCTCGTCCGAATGGGCCCACGCCGTGCCGGCGATGTCGAGATGGGCCCAGGCGGTGTCGCCGACGAATCTCTGCAAGAGCACCGCCCCGGCGGTGGACCCCGCCTCGCGCTTCTTGCCGACATTCTTCATGTCGGCGATGTCGGAGTTGATGTCCTCGCTGTACCGCTCGCCGAGCGGCATGCGCCAAAGTTCCTCTCCGGTCGCCTGGCCCGCGGCCTCAAGGGTCCGGGCGAGATCGTCATCGTTGCTGAACAATCCTGCCCTGTAGGTGCCGAGGGCAATGATGATGGCGCCGGTCAGTGTCGCCAGGTCGATCACCTGGTCCGGCTTGATGTTCTGCACGGTCCAGTAGAGAGCATCGGCAAGGACGAGACGCCCCTCGGCGTCGGTATTGATCACCTCTATGGTCTGGCCCGACATGGTCTTCACCACGTCGCCAGGACGCTGCGCGTTGTGAGACGGCATGTTCTCGACGCAGCCGATGACACCTGCAACGTTGGCGCGGGCCCCGCGCGAGGCGAGCGTGTGCATGAGCCCGGTGACACAGCCCGCCCCGGCCATGTCAAACTTCATGTCTTCCATCCCGGCGCCGGGCTTGAGCGAAATGCCGCCGGTGTCGAAACACACGCCCTTGCCAACCACGGCAAGCCAGGGATCATCGTCGCCGGCTCCCTTCCATCTCATGACGACCAGCTGGCTCTCGCGCTCGCTGCCCTGGCCGACACCGAGGAGTGCTCCCATGCCGAGTTCCGCCATCTCGGCCTCGCCGAGAACTTCGACACTGACGCCACGATCACGCAACGCCGTGGCACGGTGGGCAAATTCCTCGGGATGAAGCGTGTTGGCAGGCTCGCTCACCAGATCCCGGGTCAGGAAGACACCGTCGGCCACGCACTTCAAGCGCGCCGCCTTTTCCTCGCTCGCCGCCACCTCCTGCGTGACCACGGTGATCCTGTCGACCGTCGGCCTGGCATCCTCCTTCACCACCGTGCGGTAGCTGTCGAAGCGATAGCTGCGCAACATCATGCCGTGAACGAACTCGCAGACGTCCAGGGGATGTCCTGTCGGAATGGCAACGTTTCGCGCGCCCAGCCTGTCGAGATGGCGGTAGGTGCCGCCACCGAGATTCTGGCGATCCAGCGGGGTAAATGTCGTGTAGTCACCGGTGCCGACCACGACGATGTGGCTGGCATCCATGGTCTCCGGAGCGACGATGTCGAGGATCTGACCTTTCTTTCCGGAAAACCGCGCCGAGACCTCCATGGCGCGACTTATGGCTCCACCGGCTGCACGGTCAATCGCTTCCGCCGAGGCGAAGAGCCGACCGTCCTCCTCGGTAGCGACGACAATGGTATCGGTATCATCGGGAATGGACGGGGCAAATTCGACACGCATCACGAGGTTCCTCCGGTCATCCTGACTGACCTGACTGAGACTTGTCGTTGAATCAGGGGCTGTCCATGCAGCACATCGAGTCAAACCTATACCACGGCCAGAGAGACCTGCGGAAGATTGCCTTTGCGTGTATTGGTGAGTGCAAGATTGCGCTGCCTGACCATGACGTCAGCGGCTTCCTGGGCCGTCGGTGAAACACCACCGCTGGCGTACCGCGAGCCGGCGAGATCGATTTCGGAGGCCGCTCTGCAGTTGCAGGCAGGTTGACTCGCGTTTGTGATCACCGGATCGTTTGCCACGACAGGGGTAGCGGACTTCATGGACGGGAGGAATGGCCATGCGATTGTCGATCGGGATCACCGCGTTCCTGATGCTCTCGGCCAGTTCAGCCATGGCAGCGGAGCAATGGGACCTGCCGATGGCGTATGCGGATTCGAACTATCACACGCAGAACGGCAAGCTGTTCGCCGAGGCCGTGGGCGTGTGCACCGGGGGCGAACTCGAGATCGTCGTTCACGGCGGCGGTTCGCTCTTCAAGGGCAACGAGATCAAGCGGGCCGTGCAGACCGGTCAGGCGCCCATCGGCGAACGTTTGTTGAGCGCCCACCAGAACGAGAATCCGCTGTTCGGGTTCGATTCGGTTCCATTCCTCGCCTCCTCGTTCGAGGCATCTGACCGGCTGTGGAAGGCTGCCAGGGACAGGCTTGCGGAGGTGCTCTCCGAGCAAAACCTGGTCCTGCTCTATGCAGTGCCGTGGCCGCCGCAGGGTCTCTATTTCAACCGGGAAGTCACCGGCATCCCTGACATGGCCGGGACCAAGTTCCGGACGTACAACGCCGCGACCTCGAAGCTGGCCGAACTGGCAGGCATGGTGCCGGTACAGATCGAAGCGGCCGAACTCACCCAGGCGCTGGCAACCGGAGTGGCGGAAGCCTTCGTCTCGTCGGCCGCGACCGGTTACGACCGGAAGGTCTGGGAACACTTGAGTCATTTCTACGATGTCCAGGGCTGGTTGCCGCGCAACTACATGATCGCGAACCAGGACGCGTTCGATGCCCTGGATGACCACGCTCGGAACTGCTTGCGTGCCGCCGCGCTGCTGGCGGAAGTGGCCGGCACCACCAGGGCGCGAGAGTTGACCGACTGGTACCGGGCGCAACTCGCGGCCAATGGCATGATTGTCCGTGCTCCCAGCGATCAACTCGCCGCTGACCTCGCCGCCATCGGCGCCACGATGTCCGCCGAATGGTCGGCGCTGGCCGGACCGGATGCGGCCGCGATCCTCGAGGCTTTCGAGACCGATTAGCGAGCGTTCAAGCGTAGTCGTGCCCAAGCGGCGGCAAGGCAGATGACGGCACCGGGCCCGGGCTCCGTCGCCCGGGTCCTTCGTGCCTTGCGGCGCGTCCTGGACGGTCTCTATCTGGCCGGCGGACTGGCGGGGGCCGCGTTCCTGGTCGCGATCCTGGTGCTGGTCGTGGTGCAGATGGCCGCACGCTGGACAGGCCAAGTGTTTCCCGGCGGACCCGACTACGCCGGGTACGCAATGGCCGGCGCATCCTTCTTCGCGCTGGCCCACGCCCTCAACCGAGGTGCTCATATCCGCGTGACACTGGTGCTGAACGCCCTGGGACGATGGCGGCATCTGGCGGAAATCTGGTGCTACGGTGTTGCCACCGCCACCGCCGTTTTCTTTGCCCGCTACGCCGTCAAGACCAACATCTGGTCATATCGGCTGAACGACGTGAGCCAGGGACAGGACGCGACCCCGCTCTGGATCCCCCAGATCGCCATGTCGGCAGGCGCCTGCCTGTTTGCCCTGGCACTTGCGGACCAGTTCGTCCGCGTGCTTCTCACCCGACACGGCGGCGTCGAGGACCCCGAACCCGCCGACCACGACGGCTGACCCTCTTGTTCGCCTCGGACCTCCCACGCCGACTTGCCGTCGTTGCTGCCGGTGCGCTGCTGGCGGGCGGGGCCTGGGCGCTGCTGGCTGCAACGGGCGTGGACGACATCTGGCTGAAGGCAGCCATCTTCCTGGGCGTGCTGTTTTTCCTGCTGGGTTCCGGCATCTGGATCGGGTTGGCGTTGATGGGCGTTGCCTACGTCGGCATGGCGGCCTTCACCGGCCGGCCGGCCGGCGATGCGATGATCACCACGATCTGGACATCGTCGTCGAGCTGGACGCTCACCGCGCTGCCACTCTTTATCTGGATGGGAGAAATCCTGTTCCGCACGCGTCTCAGCGAGGACATGTTCAAGGGCCTGGCCCCCTGGATGGCGCGGCTTCCCGGCGGCCTGCTGCACACAAACGTCGTGGGCTGCACCATCTTTGCCGCAGTATCAGGATCATCGGCGGCAACTCTGATGACGGTCGGCAAGATGTCGCTGCCGGAACTGAGGCGCCGCCATTATCCGGAGTTCATGACCATCGGCAGCCTGGCCGGCTCGGCCACACTGGGGCTGATGATTCCACCCTCGCTGACGCTGATCGTCTACGGGGTCACCATCAATGAATCGATCTCCAAGCTCTTCATCGCGGGCATCGTGCCTGGCCTCGTGCTGGCGGCGATGTTCATGGGCTACATCGCGGCCTGGCACCTCTTCCGCCGGGACCAGCGTCCGGACCCTGAACCGAAGGTGGGGTTGGCGGAGAAGGTGAGAAAGGCCCGCTTCCTGATCCCCGTCGCCGGCCTGGTCCTGTCGGTGATCGGCTCGATGTATCTGGGGCTGGCCACCCCGACCGAGGCGGCTGCGATCGGGGTCGTCGGCGCCCTCGTGCTCGCGGCGGCACAGGGAAGCCTCAACTGGACCACGTTTGCCCGAAGTCTCATGGGGGCGGTGCGTACCTCGGCGATGGTCGCCTTCATCCTGATGGGCGCGGCGTTCCTGTCGCTCAGCATGGGATTCACAGGCCTGCCGCGGGCGCTGGCCGGATGGCTCGCTTCACACGAGTTCTCGGTGTACACGCTGATCGCGGCGCTGACGGTCTTCTACATCGTGATCGGGTGCTTCCTGGACGGCATTTCGGCGGTGGTGCTGACCATGGCAGTGGTCGAGCCGATGGTGAACATCCCGGCGTTCCAGGAGGTCGGATTCTCGATGATCTGGTTCGGCATCTTCGTCACCGTGGTGATCGAGATGGCCCAGATCACACCCCCGATCGGTTTCAACCTCTTCGTGCTCCAGAGCATGACCGACCATCACATGGGTTACATCGCCAAGACCGCCCTGCCCATGTTCCTGATCATGGTCTTGATGGTGGTCGTGCTGGTGGCGTGGCCCGAACTGGCCACCTGGCTGCCGGAGACCACCCGCCAAGGCCCGGGCGGGTAACGGCCGGGCGATAGCCCGACACCGGTCATGACGATCAGCCGGACACCCCCGGGAACGCGGCCTGCGCGACGGACCGTGCGGTCAAACCCGCCGGGATGGCATCATCTCACGAGGTTCCGCCGCGGTTCGCAGACTGTCTCGACACGTGCGCGGCGAGCGCTACCGCCCATACGTCGCACGAGCCAACTGCCGGTCGCGCAACAGCCTTCATCGCCCGGTGGCCAGGGTGGTAGGGACATGCGAAGAGGGTGCTCGTGGAGTGCGGGTCAGGTGTCTCTGTTGCGGTCCCGGCGGGATCTGGCGAGCCGCTTTGCGACCTGCCGCCTTTCCCACTCGTCGCCGAACAGATTGACGATTTCAAACACGCTGAGGCCGTGGACGGCGACACCGATGCCCCAGCCGAATGCCGCCCAGAGAAACCAGAGATAGTCCGGGTTGGTGAAGAGGTTGATCACCGCGAGACCGGCGATCACGACGACGTACTGGACGGCGTGTATGTAGAAGCCCCGGATGTCACGGACATACTCCATGGCATTCTGTTCCTCTTCGGAAAGGTCCGGGATGTCGGCTGCGGTGGTCATGTCTCGCTCCCTGCGCAAGGTGGAAAAGTCGGTGTCCAGAACAGCGGCAAGGCACTTGA
>JAJEBJ010000244.1 GCA_022822575.1 Alphaproteobacteria bacterium
TTCGAAATCGTGCTGGTCGAGGCCAGCGTCCGCCTTGCCCGCCGGCAACGCGATACTCTTTCCGGCAGGGCGGTCTCGTGGCGTTCCGCCGTGGAGGACGTTCCATCCCGTGGACCGGCCTTCATCATCGCCAACGAGTTCCTCGATGCCCTGCCGGTCAGGCAGTTCGTGCGCACCACCGCCGGCTGGCAGGAGCGCCTGGTCATGGTCGAGGATGACACGATCGCATTCGTCCTTGGCACAGACACCTGCGCCCTCACTGCTTCCCTTCCCGATGCCCCGACAGGACGCGTGTGCGAGATATCACCGATCCGCGACAGGATCGTGCGAGGCCTCGCCGCGAAACTGGCGACCGGGGGCGGCGCCATGCTGGTGATCGACTTCACGGCTCCCGGCATGCCGGTGCGCGATACCCTCCAGGCGGTCAGGCAACACCGGCATGCCGACCGCCTGACCGCCCCGGGAGAGGCGGACCTTGCCGCCGCAGTGGACTTTGCCGCTCTCGGCAGGCTTGCCACGGCGGAAGGTCTGGAGGCCTTTGGTCCGGTATCCCAGGGCGCCTTCCTGAAAGATCTGGGGATCGCCGTGCGCGCCGAGCGCCTGAAGCGATCCGTCACGCCGAAGACGGCAAGGGGCATCGATCAGGACGTGCGTCGGCTGACCGCGCCGGACGCCATGGGAGAGGACTTCCGCGTGATGGCGCTGCTTCCTGCCGGGAGCGTTCCTCCGGCGGGCTTCGAGCGATGATCACCGATCCCCTCCTCACCGGCTGTCCCGGCGTGCGTCACGGATTCTTCGAGCGAAGGGGCGGCACCAGCCAGGGCCTCTATGCCTCGCTCAACGCCGGACTCGGGTCCGGGGATGACCGGCGACGCGTAACCGCGAACCGCGCCCTCATCGCCCGCGCCCTCGGCCTGGAGCCGGACCGCCTCGTCACGCTCTATCAGGTCCACAGCGCCGACGCCGTCATCGTCAGGGACGGAACCGAGAGCGCCACGAAGGCCGACGGCATGGTGACCGCCGAGCCCGGTCTGGGGCTCGGCGTCCTGACAGCCGATTGTGCGCCCGTGCTGCTGGCCGATGGAGAAGCCGGCATCATCGGCGCCGCCCATGCCGGCTGGGGAGGCGCGTTGCGGGGAATCACCGATGCCGTGATTGCCGCCATGATCAGCATCGGCGCCCGGCATGAGCGCATCGTTGCCGTGGTGGGCCCGGCGATCGCCCTGGAGTCCTACGAGGTCGGTCCGGAGTTTTACCAGAGATTCACCGACGATGACGCCCGCAACGAGCAGTACTTCTGCACGGCCCGCCGGCCGGACCACTTTCATTTTGATCTCCCGGCCTACGTGGTCGACCGCCTTCGGAAAAGCGGCATCCGCCGTGCCGCCTGGACGGGCGGCGACACCTGTCTCGAGGAGGAGCGCTTCTTCAGCTATCGCCGGAGCGTGCTCCGGCATGAACCGGATTATGGCCGGCAGGTCTCCGTCATCTGCCTTGCCTGACCCTATGGCCCTTGACAGGATTCACGCTGCAGGACGCCCCTTGTCATGAACGCCGCCATTCGAGGATGCGGAGTGCTTCATGAAACCTGATTCCGGCCACAGCAGCTAACCCGAGGCCAGCATCCGCCGACTTGCCGACACGGAGGTGTTGGTCGAGGTTCACGCGAACGTGACCGGGGAGGATCTGACCGGCCCGTCATCCACAGCGATGCGGTCTCCAGGCAGATTGGCCCACCATGACCGAATCCGGTGCAAGGGCACCCGCAGGCGCGTCCCACAAGGAGGTCGCCGATTTGCCGGATGCACCTCTCGTCGCAGTCGTGGCAGCGCCACGAGGGGCTGGACTGAGAGTCAGTCGAGAAGCGATTCTTCCCAGGGGAACTTCGACAGCGGCTCGGCGCCGTCTGCGGTCACGAGAACCTGCTGCTCGAGCTTGACGCCGTCGGTTTCGCCGACGGCGCCGATGTAGCTCTCGACGCAGATCACCATGCCCGCCTCGATCGTGCCGTCATAGACGGTGTTGTGGCGGAAGGCCGGCTTGACCTGGGGGTATTCGTCGCACATGCCGACTCCGTGGATGACACAGGAATAGGCGTTCTCGCGGAACTCCTCCGGTACCGGCCATGCCCTGTCACGTATCTCGCCAAGCGAGATGCCGGGCTTGAGCAGTTCGACGTTGCTTTCGACCTCCTCGACAGCCAGCCGGTAGAGTTCCTTCTGGCGCCGCGTCGGTCTCGAGGGGCCGCAGTGAAAGGTCCGCGAGATATCGGCGAAGTAGCCGAAGGGCCCCACCATGTCCGTATCGAAACCCACGAGGTCGCCATCCTCGACGGTCCGGGGCGAGGCCTCCTGGAGCCACGGGTTGATCCGCGGACCCGAGGCCAGCATGCGGCCTTCGTGCCAGTCGCCGTTGTTGGCGAGATTGGTGTAGTTGAGCAGGCCCCACAGCTGCAGCTCACTGACGCCGGGCCTCAGCGCCTCGCGCATCCGCCCGATCCCGAACTCTGCCACCGTCACCGCCCACTTCATGCAGACAATCTCGTCGTCGGATTTGATGATCCGCGCCTCCTCGGCGGCGGCAACGCCGTCGAGCACTTCGAGGCCGCGCTGCAACAGCGCCTGGGTCACGCTGGGATTGACGTACTCGACCATGACCCGCCGGCTGTCGCTGCCGATGGCATCGAGATAGTCCACGATATCCCCTGCGAGGAGCCTCGCCTGCTCGGCCATCTCGCCGGCGCCGTCGAAGAAGGAGATCGAGCGTCCGGGACGGGATTCGTCGACGCCGGGCTGCGCTCCGAATCCATTGTACATGACGGACGGGCCGTCCCGGGCAACGAAGAGGTAGGTCGAGGGAATGTGCGACT
>JAJEBJ010000135.1 GCA_022822575.1 Alphaproteobacteria bacterium
AACACGAATGTCATCGCCGCTTTCTCGTCAAACAAACGTCCCGGAACGGCGGGGCTCACGGTTCCCCGCTGGCCACGACAAGGTCGGGCAGAGCAGCCCGCGCCATGCGTTCCGTGAGTTCTCCGGTGTGCCAGTGCACGATGGCATCGTCACCCTCGAGGGCGACAATCTCGCCAGTGTCACAGGCTCGGTTGCCATTCTCCTTCTCGAGCCGGGTGCCAATGGCGATCACCGGGAATGCCGTTCCCATCGCTTCCGACATCCGGAGGCTCATGGGCCGGAAGATCTGGTCCCGACCGGTCTCCTCGACACTGCGGAAGAGGCTTCCCTGGACCCAAGTGGAAACGGGCGGTTCATCCTTGCGTGGCAGACGTTGCGACTCTCCGGCCGCCCGTCGTCCGGCTTGATTGAGCAGCCAGGCGACCGCTTTCGATGCATGACTGGCCGCCCGGAAGATCGCCTTGCTGTCGTCTTCAAGAACTCTCAGCCACGCGCCAATGTAGTCGGCATGGTCCTCTCGGATGGCGGGAGCGATGCCAAGTTCGGCCGAGAGGAAGGCAGAGCCGATTTCCGCAACCAGTTCCTCCTTCGCATAGGGCACCTGGTAGCTGCCCCTGAACTTGCGGTTGAGGCGACTCGCATGACGCGTCCAGTGGACAGATTCGTGGGCCAGTGTCGTGTAGTAGGCTTGCGAATCGTGAAAGAGCTCGTATGGCGGCATCTGGATGTAGTCGTCCGCCAGCACATAGTAGGCCTCGTCCCCGCCATGGCGGATATCGATACCGAGATCATGGAAGAAGCGATCGAGATCCCGGGACCGCCGCTCACGATTGACGGGGTGGAGTTCGGCATAGGTGCGGTGCCAGCGTGGATCGAGACCGTCGATCTGTTCGACGTTGAACACCGTGAAGGTCTTGTGGAAACCCTGACGGCGCACACTTTCCTCGCCCGTCTCGGGATCGAGCGTCTTCCTGGTGTACTGATCCGCGTAGACGACCGACTGGCCCTTCTCGCCCTTCCTCACGCGGCCACCATGGCGTTTCGCCTGATTGAAGGTCATCCACGTCGGTTTCATGTACCCGGACGCTGCCGCCGCTGCCCACAGAACGAGCACGTTGATGCCACTGTAGGGCTGTCCGGTATCGCGCAGGGGAAGGCCCGCACCCTCGTAGTCGCCTTCCGCCCCCGATTCCCAGGGCCGCATCCACGGCCGAATGCCATCACGCAACTGGGACATGATGGCCTGGGTGATCCTTGAATGAATGTCTGCCAGGTTTCCTCTCCCCTGATTACCGGGCCGCGGCAGGTGTCCCCTGCCCGGCGGCCTCGCCCCCTCCCCACAGGGAGACGTGAGGGGGATGCATGACGCTTCCATCGTAGTGGATCCCGCCTTCACGGTCGACGCGAAGCATCAACGGACCGTCGAGGTCGACGATGTCGGCGCCTTCGGCAACCAGCATCGCCGGCGCCATGGCCAGCGACGTGCTTACCATGCAGCCCACCATGACACGCAGCCCGCGCTCGCGGGCCGCCTGGCGCAGCGCCAGGGCGCCGGTCAGGCCACCTGTCTTGTCGAGCTTGATGTTCACCATGTCGTAGCGGCGTGCCAGTCGATCGACATCGGCTTCGGTATGACAGGACTCGTCGGCACACAGTTGGAGCGGACACCTGCAATCGGCCAGCGCCTCGTCCTTCCCCGCAGGCAGCGGCTGCTCGATCATCTCGACACCAAGGCTCGCAAGATCGTCTCCGAGACCGAGGAGCTGGTCCATGGTCCAGGCCTCGTTGGCGTCGATCACCAGACGTGCCCCGGGTGCGCCTTCGCGGACGGCACGCGTCCTTTCCATGATGCACTCACCATCGAGCTTGACCTTGAGCAACGGACGCGTCCGGTTGTCGGCGGCGGCCCTCATCATGGCTTCCGGAGAGTCAATTCCAATGGTCCAGGCGGTAACGAGAGAGGAAGGCTCACGCAAACCAGCGTGCTGCCAGACCGTTCGGCCGGCAAGCTGCGCCTCGAGATCACACAGGGCGCAGTCGATCGCATTGCGGCCCGCCCCTCGTCCCTGCAGATCGTGCCGGCCGGCGCCTCCCTCGACCGCCTCCGTCAGACGGGCGATGTCGGCGAGCACTGAGTCCATGGTTTCGCCGTAGCGTGCGTAGGGAACGCATTCGCCCCTGCCGGTCATTCCATCCTGCCCGATCTCGACGACGATGACGCGGGCTTCGTTCTTCGCCCCTCGCGCAATCCTGAAGGGACGGGCCAGTGGCCAGATCTCGCGGCGTGCGCTGACAGTGCGCCGATGGCCCGGAAATGTCATGGCGCCAGGGCATCAACGATGAACGCTGCGCCATGACGCACCGGATCGCCACACGGCAGGTCGTGTTCGGCGGCAGTCGTCGCGATCTCGCGATGCGCCTCTTCCTCTGCGAACGCGGAGGTGTTGATGGAGATGGCGACAACGCGGGCATCAGGAGCCGTCAGTCTGGCCATCCGTTCATTCGCCTCAATGCAGTGCCGGAGTGGCGGAAGAGATCGTCCCGGAAGACCGCGCATGTGAGCGCGCGTCGGTTCGTGACACATGACGAGGGCTTCCGCCTGGGCGCCGTGAAGAAGACCGAGGCTCACCCCGGCAAAGGAAGGGTGGAAGAGCGATCCCTGACCCTCGATGATATCCCAGTGATCGGGATCGTTGGCCGGGGCAAGCCACTCCACCGCCCCGGAAATGAAATCGGCCACCACCCCGTCGACGGCGATTCCGCTCCCGGCGATGAAGATTCCGGACTGTCCGGTCGCCCTGAAAGTCGCCTTCATGCCGCGGTCATGCATCTCGCGTTCGATGGCAAGTGAGGTGAACATCTTGCCCAGGGAGCTGTCCGTGCCGACGGTGAGAAGCCGTCTTCCGCTGCGCGGCGTTCCCTTGCCGACTGAAAACTCCCTGGTGCTCTGTCGTACATCATGGAGCGTTCGTCCATGGCGCCGCGCGGCTTCGGCAATAGCCGGAATGTCCGCAAGGCGCGTATGCATGCCGGCCATGACGTCAAGTCCCGCCTCGAGGGCCTCGATGATCGTGGTGCTCCAGTGATCGGGAATGAACCCTCCGGCATTGGCAACACCCACCAGCATCGTCCGGCACCCCGCATCTGCGGCCTCGCGGGTCGTCATGTCGGGCAATCCGAGATCCTGATTGCAACCGGCAAGGCGGATCTGTGCCCTTGCCTTGTCGGGGCGCCAGATCCTGACCCCGGTCGCCCCCTTGATCGACAACTCGTCCCGGGCGTCACCCAGAAACAGCAGGTAGGGGGATTCTGCCTCCCTCATGTTTTCCTCCGGCAGGTTGTCACAGGCTCGCCCCGTCCCTGGTCAGTCGCGCCATAGTAATGTCACAAGCGGTCGCCGGACCACAAAACGACATGGATCACAGTCAGCCGGCGCCGGGCGTCCGATTCGTATCGTCATCAAATCCGGTCTCGAGCGGAACACGCGCGGTCTTCAGGAGCGTCGACATGATGAAGTAAACACCGACGGTGAAGACGATATCCAGAATCTGCTTGTCGCTGAAAACGCCATCCATCGCACCCAGGGTCTCCGGTCCGATTTCGCTGGCATCGAGCATGTCGTCGACGGCGCGCAGCAGAAGCGATTCCTCCCTTGACCAGCCAGCCGCCCCGCTTCCCTCCCGCACACGGGCAATGCGATCATCGTCAAGGCCGGCCTTGCGGCCGCGCACCACGTGGTGGCGCCACTCGTAGTCGCACGCGGTGCGGTGGGCCACCCGGAGGATGACGAGTTCCCTCTCCCCGGCATCAAGCGAGGACGATCTCACGACATGTTCACGCAAGGGTGCGTAGCTCGCCATAAGTTCCGAATGGCGGGCGATGACCCCGTGAATGTTGAGTGGTTGTCCGATCTTGCGCCGCACATCCAGAAGTACGGGATCCCATGCCTCCGGATCGAGCGGTTGAAGGCGGTGCACTGAACGTGCCGTCATGAACATCTCCAGCCTGTTTCCTGACCGGCGACATTGCCGCCAGTCAGGTTTGAAGGGAACCCCCACATCCTGCATGACACAGGCTGGCCGCAACCCTACCCTGGCACCATGGCGCGTTCTCCCTGGACCGACGACGAG
>JAJEBJ010000096.1 GCA_022822575.1 Alphaproteobacteria bacterium
GAAGTTCCCTTTTCATTCTCCATCATGAGAGATCTTGCCGCACATGTTCCCCGCTCCCGCCGGCATCATTCGCGCGGGCGTCTCGTTCGAGGGTGCCGTGCCGGAGGAGGAGGCCTGACGGGCTGTCAAGTTAAGTATATAAGCCCCTTTTTTTTCTTGAGACTTGTGCAGGGCGGACATCGCGCAATCGTTTCCGAGCCAATCAGACAGCATCCGGTCGAGCATCTCGACATCGTGAGCCGCTGACGCTTCTTTCGGATAGGGCCACAGGGATCATGTGTCGGCTTCGGCGGTCATCATGCCCGCCGGCTGCAGGACCTCGGACATGGCGGGTCTGCCACCGAGGCCGAAGCGAGCTTGCAAGCATGGGACGATTGCACGTCGAGTGCTCAGTGATGTTCTCGAGAGTCGCGGCTTTGGTGGCCTGCGTCTGCAGCGGAAGTGATTCCTTTCAGCAACTCAATCAATTCTTCGGTTGCGGGCCTGCCAAGACTCTGCAGCAAAGCTGCATCCTGTCCTTCGACCTCTCGCCTGATCTGCAGCATCCGCTTCCGTCCCAGCGCCGTGGCAAGGACATTGATCTGACGATGATCGTGCCGGGCAACCTGACGATGCACAAGCCCGTCTGAAACCATCCTGTCAACCAGCTTGGTCAACGTTGGAGGATTCATCAGCACCACGTCGGCAAGCTGTCCCATCGTAAGGCGTTGACCGGTCTCCAGAGTTTCCAGAATCCGCCATGCCTCGATCTGCATGCCATGCTTCTTCAGGCGCATGTTGAGAGACACGGTGACCGTCCGGTGTGCCGCAGCCAGCGCGTACGAGAGGTAGTTCTGGATTGGATTCGGGTTCGATTCCATGAGGCTCACCACGGCATTCGGGGCAAATCTAGTTGACTTGGAAAATAAATTCAATTGGTATGTGGCAGTTGCTGATGCAGTCGGCAAGGATGGCCTGTGCCATGAACATGCTGCCGAGCGTTCCGACCGAACTGGAGGAACTGCGCGACGACCCTGTTTTGCGCAGCGTCGGAACGTATCGCATTGCACTTTTGATTCCCCTCTGCGGGGCAGCAGGGCTTTGGGCACCTTCATGCATTTCGAGTGCGCAGGTTGCCGTGGAAGAGTTGAACCGATCTGCCGGCATCGCCGGGCGCAAGGTGCAACTCATCATGATCGATGCGGCCATGGAGGCGAGCATATCTATTGAGGAAACTGTCAACGACCTGATCGAGACGGATTCCATCGATGCGATCGTCGGCATGCATATCAGCGCCGTACGTCAACGCCTCAGCAAGGTGGTCCGCCAACGGATCCCCTACATCTACACGCCGCTCTATGAAGGCGGCGAACGTACGGACGGGTTGTTCGCGATCGGGGAGATACCGGATGAGCAGCTCGGACCTTCGCTGGAGTGCATTCAATCGGAATACCGGCCGCGCAGTTGGGCGCTGATTGGCAACGATTACGTGTGGCCGAGGACGTCGCACAACTACGCAAAGTCAAGGTTGCGCGAGATGGCCGTGAGCCTGGCCTATGAAAGGTACCTGCCCTTCGGGCTGAACGGTATGCCCCGCGTAGTTGAGGAAATTGCAAGGTCCGGCGCGGAAGCGGTGCTGATCTCGCTCGTCGGGCAGGACGCGGTCGCGTTCAACCGGGCGTTCGGCCAGGCGCGGCTGCATGACCGCATGGTACGCCTGTCCTGCGCGATAGAGGAGAACGGCCTTCTTGGGAGCGGTGCGCAAAACAGCCAGCGAATGTTCGTCGCGTCCTCCTATTTCGGAACCCTTTCCACGGAGGCGAACGCGGCCTTCAAGGAGCAGTACTACCGGGTTCACGGAGAACAGGCGCCCATGCTGAACGCACTCGGCCAGTCGACGTATGAAGGCGTGCACTTTCTGGCCGGACTGTTGCGTGACCATGCAGGCATCTGGCGAATGCACAGCGCGTCCGATGGCCCCCCGGTGGTTCACAGGAGCGGGCGAAGGTGCTCCGTGTCGGACGAACCCGAGCGTGCACCGATCTACTTGGCGCGGGCGGACGGTCTGCAATTTGAAGTCATAAAACGACTGTAGAACAAAGTGTTGAGAAATATAAGTTTCCGATTCAAGATATTACTTGAATTGGAAATTAAAATTTCCTACCCTGAACCGACATGAAGATGTCAGGCGCCTGCGCCCGGCGATCTTCGGACGGAAAGGAGTTTTGCCTTGGGCTGGGTCATCCTGCTGCTTCTGCTTGCAACCGCCGCGCTTGTCGCGATCTGGTTCCTCCAGCGCTACTATGCGAAGGCCAGTCTGGACATCGCCCTTGTCAGGACCGGATTTGGCGGTTCCCGTGTCGTGACCGAAGGCGGGTGTCTGTCCCTTCCGATCCTGCACCGGATCCAGAGAGTGTACATGGGTGCGATGACGCACCGTGTCAGTCGTGAAGGTCAGGACGCGGTACTGACGCGCGACCAGATTCGCGCCGACATCGAGTTCGAATTCGAACTTCGCGTTGCCCCGACCCAACAGGGCATCTCGACCGCCGCACAAACGCTCGGCGCTCGGATTGCCCGGGGCAGGGAGTCGCCTGGCGACGTTCTGCAGGGCGCGATGGTTGACGCCATCCAGCGGGCAGCGGCAGCCCGGACGCTGGAAGACATCCATCTGGACCGTTCCGCGTTTTCGGACGACGTGGCGGGGACCGTCGAATCCCAGGCGTCCAGGCGGGGGCTGACGCTTGTTTCGGCGTCATTGGTCGGAGTTGACCAAAGCGACCTCGGCCAATGGAACGAGAACAACGCGTTCAATGCACAGGGCATGCGGCGTCTGGCCGCGCTCGTTGCCGACCAGCGCAAGGAGCGCGTTCGCATCGAGACCGAAGCGGAAGTTGCCGTTCGCGAAAGCCGGCTGGCTCAACATCGGAGGCAGATCGAACTGCAGCGCGAGGAACGCGAGGCAGAGATCGCGCAGCAGGAACACCTCGCCAAGCTCGAAGCGGATGCGAAATCGCGGGAGGACCAGGCCCGCGACGACGCGGAACTGGCGAGCGAAACCACCCGTATCGAGAACGCAAGACGTGCGAAGGCCGCGCAGGTCGAGAGCGACGAGGCGCTGCGGAAGGCGGAGATGGCCGCCATCCTCGCGCTCGAGGAAGACAAGATCGCAAACGAGATCCGGATTGCCAAGAGTCGCACCGAAGAAGCCGAGGCGCGTGTCGCGGAAGAAGAGGCGCGCGCAAGGGTCATTCTGGCCGCAGAAAGCGTCCAGGCGCAGAAGGAACGTGCCATTGCCGAACGCGAACGCGAGATCGCACACCTGAACCAGGAAAGGGACCTTGATCTCGAAGGCGCCCGGGTGAAGCGAGATGTCGAAACGCTCCTCGAAAGGGCCCGGGCCGACGCGACGGTGAAGACACGAGAAGGCGACGCCGAACGCGCGCGCATGGAAGCGGAAGCGGCGGGCCGCGTTGCGTTGAACAAGGCGGAAAACACCCTTGGGGACGCCGTGATCAAGATGCGCCTGGAGGAGCGCAAGCTCGATCGGTTGCCTGAAATCCTGACGCAGATGATGAAGCCGGTCGAAAGGATCGACTCCATCAGGATCAACCAGATTTCCGGTGCCGGCGGCCAGAACGGCGGCGGCGGCGTGGACGGGGCGTTCGGCGCCGCCATGGACCAGATTCTCGGCATGGCCGTGCGTCTTCCCGCCATGAAGCAGATGGGCGAGGAAATCGGGCTTGACTTCGATTCCAACCTGGCCGGTCGCACCGCCGACTACGCCAACCGCATCAAGGACAAGTCGGAAAGCGGCAAGGGAAAGTCCAAGCCGTGAAGCAATCCAATTCGGACGACATAATGGAGGAAACGCACATGTCACTGAATCGTCGAACGTTCGTGAGCAGCGCGGCGGCGGTCGCCAGCGCGTCCATGCTGCCCCGTGCGGCCATGGCGGCCGACGGTATCAAGCTTGGCTCGATACTGGACACATCCGGCATCTTCGATGCCTACGGCACGCCGATGGACATGGCCATGCGCCTTGCAGTGAACGAGATCAACGCGGCCGGGGGCCTGCTTGGCATGCAGGTCGAGGTCGTCGCATACGACACCCAGTCCGACATGGCGCTCTATTCGCAGTACGGGCAACAGCTGACCCGGCAGGACCAGGTGGATGTCGTGCATGGCGGCATCCTTTCGGCCTCGCGCGAGGCGATCCGCCAGACCATGCGCAAGAGCCGGACGCTCTACTTCTACAACGTCCTCTATGAAGGCGGCGTCTGCGACAGGAACATCTTCATCAACGGCGTCACGCCCGCCCAGCAGGTCGAGGCCCTTGTGCCTTATGCAATGGGGAAGTCGGGCAACGCGGTCTACATCCTTGCCGCGGACTACAACTACGGGCAGATCACGGCGCGCTGGATCCAGAAATTCGTTGCTGACAACGGTGGCGAGACCGTAGGCGTTGACTTCTTCCCCCTGGATGTGAGCGACTTCGGGTCGACCATTGCCAAGATCCAGACGATCGGCCCCGACCTGGTCATCGCACCGCTCGTTGGCGGTGCACACCTGTCCTTCTTCCGTCAATGGGCGGCAGCCGGCATGAAGGACCGCATCCCGCTGGCTTCGACCACCATGGGCGTCGGCAACGAGCACAAGGTGCTGACGCCGGAGGAAGGCAACGGCATCATGGTCGCATACAATTACAGCCAGGAACTCGACACGCCTGCAAACAACGCGTTCAAGGATCGTTGGTCTGCGGAGTACGGCGACAGCAGCCTGATCCACGAGATCGCCGTGTCGAACTACCAGGGTGTCATGACCTGGGCAGAGGCCGTGCGCCAGGCAGGTTCGCTGGATCGAGAGGCCGTGATCGCTGCACTTGAAACCGGCCTGTCCATTGGCGGTCCCGCGGGCACGGTGACGGTCGACCCGAAGACGCACCACGCCGTTCTCGACGTCCACATCATGGAGATAGAGGATCAGGGCATGCGCGTGATCGAGACCCTGCCGCAGCGTCAGCCGATCGACACGCAGGCGGTCTGTGATCTGCAGGCCAATCCGGACGACAACACGCAGTACGAAATCCAGATCTGATCGCGTCCGAGGATTTGGCCGGGGCGGCCGTCGCCGCCCCGCGAGAAATGACGCTCCCTTCCGACGGATTCCTGTGCCCATGGACCTGTACGTCGTCGTCCTTGTCGAAATGCTCTACGGGGTCGCCTCGCTGATCCTCATAAGCGCCGGGTTGGCCATCGTATTCGGCATGATCAAGGTGATCAACCTCGCCCATGGGGAGTTCATGATGATGGGCGGATACGCGACGATCACTGCAGTCAATCTCGGCGTGAACGTCTTCGTTGCGATGCTGGTGATTGCACCGGTTGTCGTCGGCCTGATCGGCCTTGTCGTTGAACGGCTCGTGATCCGCCATCTCTACGGTCGCCTGGTTGACACGATGCTGGCGACTTGGGGCCTGAGCCTGTTCTTCATAGGTCTCGCCACGATGATTTTCGGGAACACGACCACCGGCATTTCAACACCGATCCCCGGCTTCGCCATCGGCGACTACCAGGTCAATGGCTACAACTTCTTCATCATAGTCGTCTCGGCATTGCTGCTTGTCGCGATGCTTGCGGTGCTGAAAGGCACGCGCGCCGGTCTAGTCGCCCGCGGCACGATGCAAAGACCGGACATGGCGGCGGCATTGGGCTACAGCCCTGACCGGGTCTACATGGCAACGTTTTTTTGCGGCTCGGCGTTGTCCGGACTGGCCGGCGCAGTCCTTGCACCCTTGGTCGGGCTCGTTCCGACATCGGGTGGCGCGTACATTGCCAAGGCGTTCATTACCGTCATCGCGGGCGGTCCCTCGCTTGTCGCCGGGCTGTTTGCGAGCGCCAGCTTCTTCGGTGCGGTGAACCAGATCTTTACGTTTGCCATCTCGCCGGTCGTCGGCGAAGTCGCACTGCTTGTCGCGGCAGTCGCCTTGCTCAGGATCCTGCCGCAAGGCGTCACCGGCACGTTCTTCAAGGGCAAGCTCTGATGCCCGGCGACCTCAAAGGGGAAGCCATCGCGATTGCCGTCGTCACGGGTGCCCTGATCCTGGTGCTGCCCTTGGTCATCGGCACCTACACGCTCACCGTCCTGGCAATTTACGGCATGCTGGGCCTGAGTCTCGGCCTGATCTGGGGCTTCGGGGGCATCCTCTGCTTTGGCCAGGCGGCGTTCTTCGGACTTGGCGCATATGCCTACGCGATTTCCGCGATCAACATTGGCGAAAGCACCATTCCGATGTTTCTGGCTGTACTGGTTCCGGCGGTCTTCGCCGTGTTTCTGGGTGCGATGATGTTCTACGGGCGCCTCAACGACGTCTACCTGGGCGTCATCACCCTGGTTGTCACCCTGATCCTGTTCAAGGTCATCAATTCGACCGCCGGCCCGCAATACATGATCGGCAACGCCCGCCTGGGCGGATTCAACGGCATACCCGGCTTTCAGACGCTGAACGTGCCGGGCAGGCCGGACGCCTACATCTGGGGGGACAGCTACTTCTATGTTTGCGCCGTCTTGCTGGGCTTCGTCTACCTGCTCGTGACGGTCCTGCTCCGGTCAAGCTTCGGACGCATCGCCGTTGGCATCCGCGAAAACGAGGTCCGCATGTCGCTGATGGGCTACGACGTGCGGGCGCGCAAGACCGTGATGTTCGCCATCGGGGCCGCCATTGCCGGCCTGGCCGGCGGGCTGTTCGCGAACTGGGCCGAGATCGTCACGCCAAACCTGTTTTCCCTGGGCCAGTCGGCTGAGATCATCATCTGGTGCATAGTGGGAGGGCTTGGGACCCGCCTTGGCCCGGTTCTCGGCGCGGCAGGCCTCGCCTACCTCAAGTTCCTGCTTGGACAGCAGGCCATCATCGACAACGCCCTCGTCACGGGCCTGATCCTGGTGCTCTTCGTTCTCTTCCTGCCGAAGGGCGTCGTGCCGGCCCTTTCGGGACTTTGGAGAGCAAGCTTCGGGCGAAGGGCGCCCGGAGGTATCCGCCAGCGGCGCCGTTCGCGTCACCGGGAGCATCTGAATGGCTGAGGTCGCTCTCGAAACCCAGGGACTCACCATGCGCTTTGGCGGCGTCATCGCGGCGAACAGGGTGGACTTCAAGCTTCGTGCCCGCGAGCTTCGATGCCTGATCGGTCCGAACGGTGCCGGAAAGTCCACCTTCTTCAAGTGCATCACCGGCCTTCAGTCCCCGACCGAAGGCGAAGTGTACATGCGCGGCATCGAGACCACCGGCTGGATGCCGCATCAGATCGCCTCGCTTGGTGTCGGGATGAAGACCCAAACGCCCAATGTCATGGACTCCCTAAGCGTCCATGAGAACATCTGGCTTGCCGCGCGGCGGTTTCATGACTCTCGGGAGGCCGACCGCAAGACTCTGGAGATCATCGACCTCCTGGCCCTGGGGGGCATTGCGAGGGACGATCTGGGTCGGCTGGGACATGGCGAGAGGCAACGCGTGGAACTCGGGCTGGTTGCCGTTGGCGATCCCTGGCTCATCTTGCTCGATGAGCCTGCCGCCGGCCTGGGCGCCGAAGAAGTCGAGCGGATGACGGCAATCATCCATGAACTGAACAGGCAGGCTGCGCTCGTCATTGTCGAGCACGACATGCAGTTCATTCGTTCGATCGCGGAGACCGTGACGGTCTTTCATCAGGGCAAGGTGCTGATCGAGGACCACGTGGACCGTGTCATGTCCGATCCCGTGGTACGCAACGTCTATCTCGGAAAGAAGTCCTGAGATGAGCGAGGGCGGTGCATATGTGCTGGAAGTCAAGGGGGTCACGGGTGGATATGACAGGGTGCCAATCCTGCATGGCATCGACTTTTCCGTCTCCGAGAACGAGGTGGTCGGCATTCTTGGCCATAACGGAATGGGCAAGTCCACGCTTCTCAAGACCATCATGGGCTTTCTGCCTGCCGGATCCGGGACGATCAGGTTTCGCTCCGAAGACGTCACCCGGATGTCGCCCCACGAACGCGCCGGGCTTGGCGTTGGATATGTTCCCCAGGGAAGGGGCATATTCCCTCAGCTGACGGTTCGCGACAATCTGCGCTTTGCCTGGCATGAGTATGCCGGCGCTTCCGAGAGCGATGTCCTGGAAGCCACCCTGTCCGACTTTCCGCGCCTTCGCGCCCTGTCTGACCGGCATGGCGCAGCGTTGTCTGGTGGTGAACAGCAACTGCTGGCCTTGGCGAGATGCCTGATGGGGGATCCGGACTTTCTCCTTCTGGACGAACCGACAGAAGGCATTCAGCCCTCGATCATCGACGAGATCGGGGAGACGCTGATCCGCCTTCGCGAGGGTCGGGGGCTTTCCATCCTGCTGGTGGAGCAGAATCTCGACTTCATCTCCGAACTGTCGGATCGGGTCCTTGTCATTGAGCGGGGCCGGATCACTGGCGAGCTGCAAAAATCCGAGCTGTCGGACCATGCCAAGGTCGATCAGTACCTGGGGTTCGGAACAGCCCGTTCAGCCCGAGGGCAAGGGCGTCGGCACCAAGCGACGCCCGAGCCGCGAAAGCGATCCGAACCGCTGGCCGCACCTCCGAGCCAGCCTGCAGTCCAAGACCTGGTGACCAACATGACCGTAAAACGCCCGACACTTTCGCAGATGCGCGACATGGCTAGCCGGTTCGGCATGAGCCTTTCGGATGAAGAGCTGCACGAATACTGCGAAATCATGGAACCCTACATCCAGGCCTATGACCGGCTGGACGCAACGCCGGACAACCTGCCGCCTGTGCGTTACCCCCGGTCGCCGGGCAGATTCCCGGATTCCTCGGAAAACCCTCTCAACGCCTGGTACGTCAAGACCGAGATCAGGGGCGCGCCGGACGGTCCGTTGCGTGGCAGGCGGGTTGCACTCAAGGACACGATCTGCCTGGCCGGCGTGCCGATGATGAACGGATCGTCGGTGATGGAAG
>JAJEBJ010000059.1 GCA_022822575.1 Alphaproteobacteria bacterium
GACCGACTTCGATGCGGACGACTGCGCGGCGGCTGTCTCATCGACCGGAAACACCGGGTCATTTGCGCCCTTCTCCAGGTTCTGCGCTCATTGCCCGGGCCGAATGGCGCGACATCATGACCTCCGGGAACGAAATTATGCGTGAAACACGACCACGTGGCCGGCTTCGAGCCCAGGCCCTGATGCTCGCGGCAGTCCTGGTGCTCGCCCTGGCGCCATCGGCGTCCGCCAACAAGAACCTTTGGCGCTACGAATGGCCGAAGACGGACTTCTCCAGGCACCTGGTCGATCTCGCGGACATCATTTCCGGGGGACCGCCAAGGGACGGCATTCCAGCTATCGACGATCCCCGCACCGTTCCCGTTGCCGGCCATGACGGCCTTGCGGGCGTCGAACCGGTGATCTCCGTCGTTGTCGCCGGCGAAGCGCGGGCCTATCCCCTGCGCATCCTGGTCTGGCACGAGATCGTCAACGATGACATCAACGGCATCCCCCTTACGGTGACCTACTGCCCGCTCTGCAACACGGGAATCGTGTTCGAGAGAGTCGTCGACGGTGCCGTGCTGGACTTTGGCGTGACCGGGATGCTGCGACATTCCGACCTCGTCATGTACGACCGCCAGACCGAGAGCTGGTGGCAGCAGTTCACCGGCCGCGCCATCGTCGGCGCGATGACCGGAACGAGGCTCGAAGCCTGGCCCTCGCGGCTTGAGTCCTTCGAGCGTTTCCGCCAGCGCCATCCCGACGGCACGGTGCTGGTGCCGGGCGACACCGACCGGCGCCCCTACGGATCCACACCCTACGCGGGCTACGACAGCCGGACGGAGCCCTACGGCCTCTACCAGGGCGACCTGCCCTCAGATATCGCGCCGTTGGCACGGGTGGTGCGCGTGGATGACACGGCATGGTCCCTCGATCTTCTCCGCGAGGAGGGGCAGATCGTGGACGGCGACCTCGTCATCACCTGGGAACCCGGCCAGGCGTCGGCGCTCGACACCCGCGACATCGCGTCCGGTTTCGATGTCGGCAATGTGACCGTGCAACGCATGACGCAATCCGGACCGGTCGATGTCGTCTACATGGTCGACTTCGCCTTTGCCTGGCACGCCTTCTTCCCTGATTCTCCCATTCGCACGACCCTCGACGAGTGATAGAGGTCAATCGTCCCTGAACAGGGTGAGAACTCCGGTATAGGCGTAGAGACGGTCAAGCGAGATTTCGCCGTTGGAGAAGAATCCGGCTACCGGCACATCGCCCAGGACATCGTGGACGATCTCCATCTCCCGATTGACGGCGCCGAACATGTTGGGCCCGCGGGCAAGGCAGCTGAAATAGAGTCCACCGAGCGGACGGCTGACCCGGGATTTGAGGGATTGCAGCATGCGCCTCAGGTCCGCCTCGGCAGCTTCATTGTCACGCACACAGAACATCAGCACGTCACCGCGGCTGACGTGATCTCCCAACAGCATGGCGCGCTGGTGCGGATCGATGCCGAGGATGTTGCGGACCACGAACGCGCCGTCATCCGATCCTGCTATGGGCAAGGCCACGTGGAGCGACGCCGGGTCGACCGGCTGCTCGGTCCCCCGGGCGCCGGTGAATCTCTCCCCGAGCACGTCGAACACCGGTCGGCCATCCAGCTCGTGAACCGCGTTGCCGTCGGCCCTCGTGACTTCGTGGGACCCTTCGAGAAGTGAACATCCCTGGGTCAGCGCCGTGGCGACCCGGGCTCCGCTCAGCAGCACGCCCGACAGACCGTCACCGGCCCCGCTGCCGGCGTGGGTGGGAGACCGGGTCCGCGACGAGGCGAGACCACCCACCAGATAGCTTCCCGTCTCGCGGGCGAGGCGGGTCAGGCCACCGAGGACGTCCGCGTCACGCGGATCACCATGGACGACGCCGAACCCTGCCGTGTCGCCGGAATCCGTCTGCCGCCACCCCTCGACCGCCTCGCCGACGCTGCGAAAGACACGCGCCGTGGCTCCGGGCAGGCGGCACGCAAGAGCGACGATCGCCGGCTCGTCGAAGGATTCGATCCGATTGGAACACACGCCGATGCCGACGGTTCCGCACCATTGATCGAGCCCGGTCGACGCGGCAAGAAAACTGACGACATCGTGGAGATGTTCGGCGACGTGATCCGTGACATAGACAAAGCCGATGTCGTCGTCATCGAGGTCGCCAAGCTGCGCGGCCACCGATCGCACCGCTTCCTGCCAGTCCGATGCGACCGCATGGCCGCTGGCGAAGACTTCCGGCATCCCTGGCGACAATCCCCTGAACCGGGACCAGCATAGAGACCACCGCCGACGGTGCCCATGAAAGAGTGACCCCTGACGGCCGAATTGCTGTTGAAGAAGCCGTGGCCATGCCGCAGACTTCGGGCTCAAAGTAACGTAGGGGAGCTTCTGTGCGCGCGTGGATGCCGACGAGGGAATGACTGCGAACGGCCGTGGCGCCATGCGGAAACGAGGCCGTTGGAAGTTCCTTTCCTGGCTGTTGCCTCACAGCATCCTTGTGGTGTTCAGCGCAGTCATTTTGCTTCCGCTTCTGTGGCTGCTCCGGGTCGCCCTGACGGACAAGAAGACGGCCTACAAGATTCCACCCGAGTGGGGTCAGGCGAATCTTGACAACTTCATCGAGATCTTCACCGGCTACCCCTTCTTCAGCTACTTTCTCAACAGCGCCACGGTCGCCCTTGGCGCCACGGTCATTGCCCTGCCGCTGGCGGTGGGCCTGGCTTACGCCTTTGCCCGCTACAATACCGGAGGCCTGCCGCTGCGCCTGTTCGTCCTGTCGAGCCAGATGCTGCCGCCGGTCATCCTTGTCCTGCCGCTCTTCACGCTCTTCCTCAAGGCGTCGCTCATCAACACGCTCCCCGGCCTCATCCTGGCTCACATGACACTCAGCCTGCCCTTCCTTGCATGGCTCCTTGTCGCCTTCTTCGACGGTGAGGTGGCGACACTCGAGCAGGCCGCTCGAACGGACGGCGCCAGCCGCTTTCAGGCGCTGGTGCGCATCACGTTGCCTGTGGCGGCCCCTGGAATACTGGCGGCAGGACTGCTCGCATTCCTGCTCAGCTGGAACGAGTTTCTCTATGCCCTCATCCTGAGCGGCCCGCACACCAACACGTTGCCGGTGGGCCTGTCGTCGTTCCAGACCCACCGGGGCGTCGATATCGCGCTGCTGTCGGCAGCGACGATCTGTGCCATCCTGCCGGCCATGGTGCTGCTGCCCTTCCTGCGCCGCTACCTCATCAAGGGCCTGTCGCTGGGGGCGCTGAAGTAGGCGTCAGTCGATGAACGGAGTCTTCATTTCGTCGTTATTGTCCAACAACAAGGGGAGATAGATCATGAGGTTGTTTCTTTCTGTCGTGGCTGCGTTGGCGCTTGCTGTCAGCGCTGCCCAGGCACAGACCATCCGTATCCTTATGGAGACGGTTCCCGACACCCGCTACATCCAGGAGCTGCTGCCTCAGTTCGAGGAGGAAACCGGCATCAATGTCGAAATCGAGGCCATCAGCTACATCGACATGCACTCGAAGCTGGTGCCGCAGCTCATCGCCCCGGAGGGAAGCTACGATCTCATCGTGGTCGATTTCTACTGGGTCGGCGAGTTCACCAAGGCCGGCTGGCTGATGCCGCTTGACGACCTGGTCGAGCGCGACGGCGTGGATGTCGACGTCTACGTGCCGAAGCTCATGGATCTCGTGGGCAGGGTCAACGGCGTCCTCTACATGCTGCCCTTCTACAATTACTCCATGGCGCTCATCTATCGCCAGGACCTGATTGACGATCCCGACGAACAGGCAGCTTTCCAGGAAGCCTACGGCATGGAACTCAGGGTGCCGCAGACCTGGGACGAGTACTGGAAGCAGGTCGAGTTCTTCACCCGCGACACGGACGGGGACGGCAACAGGGACTTCTACGGCACGGTCATCCAGGGCCAGCGCGGTGACTGCATTTCGATGCAGTGGGCCAACTACCTCTATTCGCAGGGTGGCCTCTACCACGACGAGAACTGGAACCCGCTGCTCGATTCTCCGGAAGCCATCCGGGCGATGGAGTACTATCGGGAGGCCGTCGAGAACTACAGCCCGGCCGGTTCCGAGGCATACTGCTTTGACGAGGCCTTCAACGTGATGGCGCAGGGCCGGGCCTACAGCTTCGTTACCTTCAACATCCTCTATGCCGGTTTCGAGGATCCCGAATCCTCCGAGGTCGCCGGTAAGGTCGGCATCACGCCCAATCCGGGTGGCGGCCTGAATGGCGGATGGGGCTGGGCCATTCCCAACTCAAGCCCGAACAAGGATGCCGCATGGACCTTCATGAAGTGGGCCGAATCGGCGGCGGTGGCCAAGGAGCGGGCCATGCTCGGAGGTGCACCGACCCAGGCCCAGATCTTCACCGATTCCGATGTCGTGGCAGCACGGCCCTACTATCCGATTCTGGGCGAGATCCTCGCCGGAACGAAGGACTTCCCGGTGTTCACGTACACCACGGAGTTCGTCGAACAGGTGGGGCTGGAACTCAATCTTGCAGCCACCGGCGAGAAGCCGGTCGCCGAGGCGATGGCCGCTGCCCAGGAGAAGCTGCACGCGCTGCTCGTCAAGGACGGCAAGATCGAGGAATAGGTACAAGATCAGAGAATCATGTCCGTGGCCACGGCTGACGGACTGACACTTGCCGGGAGAGACCGGCGCTTCGGGCTTCTGCTCACGGCGCCGGGCCTCCTGTCCCTTCTCATTGTCATCACGTTTCCGCTGTTCTTCACGCTTTACACAAGCGTCCACGACTACACGCTGCTCACTCCCAACTACGACACCTTCGTCGGTACGGAGAACTACCAGGAGGCGCTCGACGAGGAGTATCTGCCAGGCTCGCTCTGGGTGACGACAAAGTTCGTCCTGGCGTCCGTCGTCATCGAATTCATCATTGGCTTTGCGGTGGCCCTTTCACTCCATGCCACCCGGCGCTTCGGATCGATCTACTACCTCATCCTGCTCGCGCCCCTTCTCATCAATCCTGTCGTCGTCGGTCTTCTCTGGCGCATGCTGCTCCATTCGGAACTCGGCATCGTCAACTACGCCATAGGCCTCGTCGGGATCTCGCCGGTGAGCTGGCTCGGCGATGCCGATATCGCATTCTGGACCGTGGTGCTGACCGATATCTGGCACCAGGTCTCCTTCATGGCCATCCTGCTGGTCGCCGGTCTGGCTGCACTGCCGCGGGAACCCTACGAAGCGGCACGCATGGATGGCGCTTCGACCATCAGATGCTTCATCCACATCACCCTGCCGCTGATGCGACCGGTGATCGCGGTGGCGATCCTGCTGCGGCTGATCTTCGCCATCAAGACCTTCGATATCATCTTCATCATGACCAAGGGTGGACCGGGTACGGCCACCGATCTCATCAGCTATTACATCTACCGTGCCGCGTTCTTCGGGCTCGATGTCGGCCGCGCCTCCGCCATGGCAGCCGGTCTCCTGGTGATCATCCTGGCCCTGACTGTTTATCTCTACCGGTACATGAATTCGTTGAAATAGGGGGACCTGCGCGTGGCCAACATCGTTCTTGAAGGTGTGACCAAGGTCTACGGCCAGGACATTCTCGCGGTCGACAACATCGACCTCGAAGTCCGTGAAGGCGAGTTCATGGTCCTGCTGGGCCCTTCGGGCTGCGGCAAGTCAACCACGCTGAGGATGATCGCCGGCCTCGAGGAAGTGACTTCGGGCAACCTGAAGATCAATGGCGAGATCGTCAACGACGTCGATCCGGCAGACCGCGACCTTGCCGTGGTGTTCCAGAACTACGCGCTCTATCCGCACATGACGGTGGAGCGCAATCTTGCCTTTGGCCTGAAGCTTCGCAAGACGCCGCAGGAGGTCATCGACAGGCGCATCCGTGACACCACTGCCATGCTCGGCATCGACGACCTGCTGGACCGTCGCCCCAGTGAACTCAGCGGTGGCCAGCAACAGCGGGTGGCACTTGGCAGGGCGCTGGTCCGTGACCCCGAGGCGTTCCTTCTCGACGAGCCCCTGTCCAACCTCGACGCCAAGCTGCGCGCAGCCATGCGCACCGAACTCATCAAGATTCACCGCATGCTCGGCAAGACCGTCGTGCACGTCACCCATGACCAGGTCGAGGCCATGACCATGGGAGAGCGTATCTGCATCATGCGGGAAGGCCGGATCATTCAGGTCGGCCCGCCTCTCGATGTCTATCGCCACCCGGCGGATTCGTTCGTCGCCGGATTTCTTGCCAGCCCGCCGATGAATCTTCTCAAGGGGAAGCTGGCCGGCCATCACGGCGTCAACGAGGTCGACTTTTCGGCAATCAGCATGCCCGTCCCGCGCCACCGTCGGGCGCCCCTGAGGCGGCATGCCGGTTCCGAGGTCGTCGTCGGCATCCGTCCCGAAGACGTCCACACGGAGGAGCCTGCGGAGGGTGTCCATCACAGGGTCGATATCACCGTGGTTGCTGTCGAGGTCCTCGGACCGGAGGTCATCCTCGTCGCCGACCTTGGCAGTGGGCAGGAGATCTCCGTGAGGCAGGGCCCAACCTTCCACGCGGTCGCCGGCGCCCGCATTCCCCTCTACATCGATCTTGAGCAGATTCACTTCTTTGAGGCCGAGAGTGGTCTTGCCATTCTCCACGGCGGCGCCAGTGGTCCGGTTCGCCCGGAACTCGGCAGTTATCTGAAGGAAGGCGGACCGGAGGCACCCGCGTGACACATCGCCGGAATCCTCCGGCCGCCCTGCCTGACGTTCGCCCCATGACGGCGCACATTGGCGCTGAAATCGCCGGAGTCGACCTCTCCCGGCCATTGCCGGGCGACGTGGTGACAGCGATACGCGAAGCGCTTGTTGAGTGGAAGGTGATCTTCTTCAGGAACCAGTCACTGGACCACGCGCAACACAGCCGCTTTGCCCGGCAGTTCGGTGAGCTGACACCGGCCCACGTGGTGTTCGGCACCAAGGACGGTCTGCCCCCGGAAATCTATCCCATCACGAAGTTTCGCGTGGCCATTGCCAGGGGAGGCGAGAAACCGCGCCGCGCCTGGAAGGGCTGGCATGCCGACGTCACGCCGGCGGTCAATCCGCCGTTCGCCACGATCCTGAGGGGCGACGTCATCCCTCCCCACGGCGGCGACACCCTGTGGCTCGACATGACCCGGGCCTACGAGACCCTGTCCCCTGTTCTCCGCGGGTTCATTGACCACTTGAGTTGCATCCACCGGTTCGAGCCGCCCTCGGGCGCCGACCGCAGCCGCGAATATGATCAGCGGGTGGAAAGTGCCGCACTGATGGCCGAACACCCCATGGTGGTGGTTCATCCGGAGTCCGGCAGACGCGTTCTCTATGTCAATCCGGAGTTCGTCCGGAATGTGGTCGGGCTGTCGGCCTTCGAGAGCGAGCGACTCCTCGAGTTGCTCTACGAACACGCCCTCAGACCCGAGTTCATGGTGCGTTTCAGGTGGGAACCGGGCAGCGTGGCCTTCTGGGACAACCGGTCCTGTCTGCATTTCGCGACACCCGATATCTTCGATCTCGATTTCGACAGGCGGCTTTACCGCGTCACACTGATGGGTGAACCACGACGCGGTATCGACGGCACCCTCTCCAGGCTTCTCTCGGGTTCTCCGATTGCCGCCCTCGGCGCCGACTGAACGGTGCCATGGTGTCAGGCCGCCGGAAGCCTGCCGACCCGGGGGTAGAGGGACTTCAGGCGTTCGTAAAGCTCCCTGTAGAGGCCATAGGCCTCGCGGTAGACGGATGACGTGGCACCATCCGGTTCGAAGACACGATCCGTCCCGACATAGGCGTTGATGTCCGCCCAGTCGTCAATGACGCCGACGCCCATGCCTGCAACAAAGGCGGCGCCGAGACACGATCCCGGATGATCGAGCAGCCTTTCGATGGGCCGCTCGAGAACATCGGCTGTGATCTGGACCCACAGATCGCTTGCCGCTCCGCCATCGCAGGCGACAACCCTGGTGATCTCCAGACCCATGTCGTCGAACACATCGGCATGGTGCCGGAAGCCGAAAGCCACCGATTCCAGGGCTGCACGCCATACATGCGCGAGTCCGTGGTGCAGTCCAAGACCGGTCAGGGTGCCCCGCGCGTGGGGATCGTTGAGAGGTGTCTTCTCACCAAGAAAGTAGGGAAGCAGGAGAACGCCGCCTGCCCCCGGGGGCAGGTCCGCCGCCATGGCGTCGAGGAAGGCATGGACGGAACGTCCCTCCTGCTCCGCCTGCCCTGCCTCGGCCTTTGCCAGGTGGGTGGCGATCCAGTTCAGCACGCTGCCACTGGCAGCCATGCAGCCATTCGAGAAGTGGAGACCGGGGACAATGTGGTAATCGATGAACATGCGGGGGTCGGTCACCGGAGTGGTGCACGACAGCAGGATGTCCCCTGCTCCGCCGTACTTGACGACCAGGTCGCCGTCCCGTGACGCACCCGCCACGAAGGCGGAGGCGATGTGATCGGCACACCCGGCCACAACGGGCGTGCCGGCGGCAAGTCCCGTCTGCGACGCGGCATGGGATGTCACCTCACCGACAACGTCGTGGGAGGCGTAAAGTGGCGGGAGACTGCCCGGTGCGAGGCCGGCGTGGGCGAGCAGACCGTCATCAAGGGCTCCGGAGGCAAGATCCATGAATCCCGCTTCCAGGGCCCAGTTCTTCTCGATGGTGAGAGTTCCGCACAGTCTGGCGGTGATGTAGCTGTAGGAGCCCGTGATGGTGTGCGCACGATTCCTGTTGCCGGGTTCATGACGTTCCAGCCAGCGCAGCTTGGGCGCAATGATCTGCTGGTTGATGCTGCCTCCGGTCAGGGCAAGGAACGCGTCGGCATCCACGTCCCGCGCCATCTCCCCGATCTCCTCGATCGCCCGGGCATCGTTCTGCTGGATCGAATGACGTATCGCCAGACCATCGTCATCGAGCAGGATGAGGGTGGGAACCATGCCCGTGACCCCGACACCCGCGATATCGTCCGCGCCTATGCCGCCGGTGCTGATCAGCTCCGGCACGATGGCACAGACATTGGCCCACCACAGGTCCGGGTCCTCCTCGGCCCAGTTCGGGTGGCGCGACAGGAGTTCACTGGGCCTCGAGGCGATCGCCTGGACGCCGCCCCTGCAGTCGACAAGGATACCGATGGTTGACGTGGTGCCGATGTCGAGGCCGAGCAGAAAGCTCATCGGGAACGGTTCCTGGAAACGACCTCCATGAAGCGGGCGACCCGGTCGCGATCGACAGGATTCCAGGTATCGCCCCCGACCTTGAAATGCGTGCCGACGATACAGCCGTCGGCCACCGACAGGATGTCGGCGATGTTCGCTGCCGTGCAGCCGGTGTTGGCAAGGACCGGCGTCTCTCCCACAGCGTCCTTGACCCGCGAGAGTTCGGATGCATCGACGGGCTGTCCGGTCATGGGACCCGAGACCAGGACAGCGTCGGCCAGAGATGAAAAGACGGCGCTCTCGGCCCGCAACTCGATCGATCTGGCGCCCACCGGTGACGCGAACTCCGCATTGATGTTGAAGAGGAGCTTCAGGTCGTCCCTCCCCAGGTCGTGACGCATTCTGAGCGCCCGGGCAGCATCCGGTTGCCACAGGCCCATGTCGGAATCGTAGACGCCGGTAAAGATCTCCCTGGCGAAAACGGCGTCCGTGGCCACGGCAATGGCCACGGTTGCCACCGGATCCCACAGGTAGTCGACCCCGAAGGGGACGGTGATGCAGCCCTTGACGGCCGCCACGGCGGCGGTCATGGCAGCGAGCGATTCCGGCGAGGCTTCAAGCAGGTATGGCCTGTCGCCCTCGTTGCCGAACATGATGCAGTCGATACCTCCCGCCTGAAGCGCTTCGATGTCCTGCGACACATGATCGATGACAGCGCCCATGCCTCCCGCGGCATCATGCAATGGTGATCCCGGCAACGCCGGAAGATGCGCCATGGCGATCACCGGTTTCCTGTTTCCCAGGTGCTTCGCAAGCCATTCCATACCCTTCTCTCCCGGAGAGGTTCAGTCCATCAGTACGCCGCCGCTGGCGTTGATCGATTCGCCGGTGAGGAACCGGGAAAGGTCGCTCGCCAGGAAGACGGCAATCGAGGCGACATCGTCAGGCTCCTCCAGACGGCCCAGCGGTGTGGCGGCAATGTACTCGTCGAGCACGGCCTCGGGCGCCATGTCGCGCAGCCTGCCTTCCCATTCGATCTCCCGCTCCTGCATCGACGTTCTGACGTAACCGGGGCACACGGCGTTGACACGGATGCCACAGGCAGAGACCTCCCTCGCCAACGATTGCGTGAAACCGACGACGGCAAACTTGCTGGCGGCGTAGTGAGCGAGATAGGGCGCGCCGATCTTGGCGGCGAGCGAGGCGGTATTGACGATGACTCCCTTGGTGTCCGTAGCGAGAAAATGCCGGACAGCCTCCCGGTTGGTGAGGAAGACACCCTTGGCGTTGACGGCCATGTTGGCGTCCCATTCCTCTTCCGTCAGGTCCCTGACAGCCTTCATGGTGGAGATGCCGGCATTCGCGGCAACGAGATCGAGCCCGCCCAGCCACTGCACCGCCTCGTTGAAGACCCGTTCGGTTTCCCCTGCATCGGTGACATCGAGAGCATAGCCGCGAGCCCGCGATCCGAGATCCGCGGCCATGGTGACGGCTGCCCCTCCTTCGATGTCGCTCAACGCCACCTGCGCCCCCTCCTCATGGAAGGCCCTGGCGATGGCAAGACCGATTCCCCTGGCCGCGCCGGTTACGAGAGCCCGTCTTCCGGCCAGAAGCCCGCTGTTCGTCATGTCTCCCCCGTCATCGGCTTCACTGGCCGCCACTATAGTGTCTGGCGGACAGACCGACAGTGTTTTACCCGGAGCCGAATGGATGCAAGAATGGCTGCCACACAGGGAAGGCCAGTCTTCTCATGCTCCATGATGTGGTCATTTCAGCCGATGCCCACGTGGGTGAACCCGACGCCATGCGGGCGAGGCTTCCGGAGCACTACCGTGATCTGCTGCCGCGCCTCGAGAGCGATGTGAACGGCGATTTCAAGGTGACGCTGGCCGGCGAGGATCTGAGGAACTCCACCGCCACATCACTTGGTGAGATCGATCTCATGAAGGAGTTTCGCACCGATCCTTCGCAGGGAACGGACATCGACAGGCGCCTGCGCGACATGGCTCTGGAGGGTGTCGACGCCGCCGTGATGTTCCCCAACATCGGCCTTTCCCTCTCCGGCGGCAGGGGGCCCACTGCATTCCACCATGCCTGGGCCAGGGCCTGGAACGACTTCGTGCGGGACACGTTCGGTCCCTGGCAGCACCGCCTCAAACCCGTCGCCATGATCGCCGTCGACGATATCGACGAGATGATGAAGGAAGCCGAACGCGCCATCAGACTCGGATTCTGCACGCTCTTCCTGCCGGCCAATGTTCCCTGGCGGCCCTATCGCATGCCCGACTACGAACCCCTGTGGTCACTGGCCGAGGAGGCAGGCATTCCGCTCAACTTCCATGTTTTCAGCGGCAACCTCGCCCTGCACGCGGATTTTGCCGACCTGGGCGCCATGGATACGGACCGTTTCGCTGCCTACTCAGGCGTCGTGGAGCGACAGCGCGACTGGCCGGAAATGCTCAACTCCACGGTGCTGGGCATGGCCGCGGGCATGGCGCCGATCGTCGAACTGACGGGTGCCGGCGTCCTCGAGAATCATCCGAACCTCAGGATCGTCGTCACGGAGGCGGAGTGCGGCTGGCTGGCATGGGTCCTCCACGCCATGGACCAGATGCAGCGACAGCGTCACCTCGGCATGAAGAAACTGGACCTGCGTCCCAGCGAGTACTTCCTGCGCCAGGGCGCCATCACCATCACCGACGATCCCGTGGCTCTCAACAACGTGACGTTCACGGGCAGCAACATCCTGATGTGGGGCAACGACTATCCCCACGACGAGGGTTCCTGGCCGGAAAGCCTGCCCTTCATCAACCGGATTCGTGAGGAACTCGATCCCGAATCGGCACACCGGGTTCTCTGCGCCAATGCCGCGGAACTCTTCGGTTTCGATCTCGATCATCTCCAGAAGACCCGCGACGAGGTCATGCGCCACGCCGCCTGACCAACGGCACGAGTGTTCTCGCGAACGGTCGGGACGTGCTTGCGGAGTCGGTCAGGCGTCAGGACACGACGACCAACTCGATGAATGGAGACGCCGGCGACTGTGGCCGGCATCTCCAATCGTGATCCTCAGAACCCGGCTTTGATCTCGTCGAACTTGACGATCATCTTCTCCCGGATATCGGAAGGGATCTCGTCGTAGAAATTGCCCTGGGCCATGAGCGCCACGGGATCGACGATACCCAGTGCTTCGAGCACATCCTGGGACACGACATCGTAGGTGTGCTTGTTCGAGTGACCATAGCCGTACTCTTCGATGAGGTACTTGCCGACACACGGTTCCATGGTGGCATTGAGATAGTCGTAGATGAGGTCATCAGCCGCCTCACCGCTCGACATGACTGTGAAGCCGCAGATCCAGGTCATGATCCCCTCCTTGGGATTCATGAAGACGACCTCGATGCCCTGGTTCTTCATCTCGATGATCGAGCTGTTCCAGGACCATGCCGCCAGCACTTCCCCGGCGGCCATGGACTGTTCGAACTCCGTGGGAGAGGACCAGTAGAACCGCATGTTGTGGTGAAGGGCCCGGACGACTTCGGCGGCGGCTTCAATCTCTTCGTCGGTCATCGCGAAGATGTTCTCGGCGCCGGTCAGGAGACCACCGACCGCAAAGGTCGAATCGACAGAGTCGAACATCGCGATCTTGCCCTGCAACTCTGGTCTGAGCAGGATATCGTATGACTGCTCATCCTCACCGAGCGGAAGCAGGTCGGGCCTGTAGAGAATGGAACTGTTGCCCCAGTCC
>JAJEBJ010000399.1 GCA_022822575.1 Alphaproteobacteria bacterium
ATGCCCGGGGACAACGTGACGATGGACGTGGAACTGATTTCGCCGATTGCCATGGACGAAGGCCTGCGCTTTGCCATCCGCGAGGGTGGCCGCACCGTCGGCGCCGGCGTCGTCGCCGAAATCGTCGACTAGAAAACAGGCATTTCAAGGAGTGTAGCTCAACTGGTAGAGCACCGGTCTCCAAAACCGGGGGTTGCGGGTTCGAGTCCTGCCACTCCTGCCACCGGCGGGCTCGTTGATTGAAGAGCAGGGAAACAGCGGATCATCTCATGGTGAAAGTGTCACCGGCCGAATTTGTCAGACAGGTCCGGGCCGAGGCCATCAGGAAGGTGACCTGGCCGACAACCAGGGAAGCGGGGATCACCACGCTCACCGTGTTCGCGATGATCGTGCTCGTGGCCATCTTCTTTTTCCTGATTGATCTCGTCTTCGCCGAGGCGATCCAGCTCATTCTCGGGCTGGGGAGGCAGGGGCTGTGACGCATCGCTGGTACATCGTCCATTGCTATTCCGGCTTCGAGAAGAAAGTGGAGAACGCCATCAGGGAGCGCGCCGATGCGAATGGCATGACGGAGCAGATCTGCCAGGTCCTGGTTCCCTCGGAGAAGGTCACGGAAATGCGCGGCGGCAAGCAGATCTCGACCGACCGAAAGTTCTTTCCCGGGTACGTGCTGGTGCACATGGAGCTGACGGATGCCACCTGGCACATGGTCAAGGACACGCCGAAGGTCAGCGGTTTTCTGGGGGCTGGCAACCGCCCCAGGCCGATTCCCGATTCCGAAGCGGCGCGTATCATCAGCCAGGTACAGGAGGGGGTCGAACGGCCGAGACCGTCCATCACCTTCGAGATCGGCGAGAGTGTGCGCGTGGCTGACGGACCGTTCACGTCCTTCAACGGCACGGTCCAGGAAATCGACGAGAACCGGGCGCGCCTGAAGGTCGCGGTGCTGATCTTCGGTCGCCCTACGCCCGTCGAGCTTGAATACACCCAGGTCGAGAAGACCTGAGACGTCCACCAGGGGATGGAAATCGCAAGACAATGGCCAAGAAGATCGCAGGCACGATCAAGCTCACGGTTCCGGCAGGAGCGGCAAATCCGTCGCCTCCCATCGGCCCTGCGCTCGGTCAGCGCGGCCTCAACATCATGGAATTCTGCAAGGCCTTCAATGCGGCCACGCAGAACGTCGAGCAGGGAACTCCGGTGCCGACGGTCATCACGGCCTATGCTGACCGTTCGTTCACCTTTGTCACAAGGACACCACCGGCGGCGTGGTACATCAGGAAGGCGGCCGGTCTCGAAAAGGGTGAGGCCCTGCCTGGCCGCGCCGTTGCCGGGTCGGTCACCATGGAGCAGGTGCGCGAGATTGCCGAGGCCAAGATGACGGACCTCAACGCCAACGGTATCGAGGCGGCATCGCGGATCATCGCCGGAACGGCGCGATCCATGGGTGTCGAGGTGGTGGAGTAGGAACATGGCACGACACGGCAAGAAACTCGCCGCGGCCTATGCGACCGTCGAGCGGGAGCGGGACTATGATCTGGAGGAGGCGATCCAGGCGCTCAAGGACACTGCCTCCGCGAAGTTTGACGAGACCGTCGAACTGGCGCTCAATCTCAACGTCGACCCGCGCCATGCCGACCAGATGGTGCGTGGCGTGGTCAGCCTGCCGCACGGCACCGGGCGTGTGGTCAGGGTTGTCGTCTTCGCCCGCGACGCCAAGGCTGACGAGGCCCGAGAGGCCGGAGCCGACAGGGTCGGTGCGGAGGATCTCGCCCAGAGCATCCAGGAAGGCGATCTCGGATTCGACCGCTGCATCGCCACACCCGACATGATGCCCGTCGTCGGTCGGCTCGGAAAGATTCTCGGGCCGCGCGGACTCATGCCGAACCCGAAACTCGGTACTGTCACCGTGGATGTTGCCGGTGCCGTGACCGCCGCGAAAGCAGGTCAGGTGGAGTACCGCGTGGAACGGGCGGGCATTATTCACGCTGGTGTCGGCAAGGTGTCGTTTCCGGTCGAGAAGATTGCCGAGAACACCCGGGCGCTGGTGGATGCCGTGGCGAAGGCACGGCCCCAGGTGGTCAAGGGAACCTACATGAAACGCGCGACACTCAGCACCACCATGGGGCCGGGTGTCCACGTTGCCACGCAAAGCCTCGTGGCCGCCTGACGGCCCGGGACCTACGGACGGCTCCGGCCGTCCGGCGGCATGCTCTGGCGTGCCGCAACCCTGTCCGAGACTGCCGGTACCCGATGGCGGGTTCAATGGCGATGCCGCCGGCACGAGACGGGAGACCAGCCGGTACCGGAGTTCCGGGACCAGGAGGGGATTCCGGGGCAGGACACCAACGTCTCCCTCGCCCGTGAACGGGGGAGGGAGACAACCAGTGAACCGGATCGACGGGTTTCGGCCCGGCGTTCTGATCTGATGGAGGAGTCCTTTGGAACGTTCAAGGAAGGAAGAGATCGTCAGTGAGCTCGAGAGTGTTCTCGGCGGTGCCGAGATCGTCATCGTTGCGCGTCACGAGGGTCTCAGCGTTGCCGAGGCGACCGAGCTTCGGCGTTCGGTGCGCGATGCCGGCGCCAGCTTTCGGGTGGTCAAGAACCGGCTGGTTCTGCGCGCCATCGAGCGTGCCGGGATGGAGGCGATCGCCGAGATGTTCCATGGACCCTCCGCCATTGCAACGGCAACGGATCCCGTGGCCGGCGCCAGGGTCACCGTCGACTATGCCAAGAAGAACGGCAAGCTGGTCATTGTCGGTGGAACCATGGACGGCCGTGCGCTTGACGCGGACGGGGTCCGGACAATTGCCCAGCTGCCGTCACTCGATGAACTGCGTGCCAGACTGATCATGCTGATCAACACGCCGGCAACGAGGGTTGCGGGAGTCCTGCAGGAACCGGGGAGCCGCCTTGCCCGGCTGCTGGGTTCCCGGCAAACGGCGGAATGATCCGGTTCGGCCACAACCGAAATACCCCAACTGGAGTTATGGAAAACCATGAGCAAGATTGAACAACTCGTCGAGGACCTGTCGTCGCTGACCGTTATCGAGGCAGCGGAACTCTCGAAAATGCTTGAAGAAAAATGGGGCGTGAGCGCTGCTCAGCCGGTTGCTGTCGCGGCCGTGCCCGGTGGCGCGGGAGACGAGAAGGCCGACGTCGAGGAGAAGACGGAATTCGACGTCGTCCTCACCGGCTTCGGCACCAGCAAGATTCCCGTCATCAAGGAGGTCCGGGCGATCACGGATCTCGGCCTCAAGGAAGCCAAGGCGCTCGTCGAGGATGCGCCGAAGGCGGTGAAGGAAGGCGTTTCCAAGGACGAGGCCGAAGCGTTGCAAAAGCGTCTCGAGGACGCCGGCGCGACTGTCGAGGTCAAGTAGGTCGACACGTGTTTCCACCACAAGGGGTCCGCCCCTTGTGGTGATCTCGTTTCCTTGCCGGTGAGGGTGCGCGAGTCCTGCCGGCAGGGGGCGGGTGTCAACGCATATTCCGGGCTGATCGATTGCAGGGACTGACATCATGGAAAAGCACATGAACAGGCGTTCCGCCATGCGGCGCAACTTCGGGCGGATCCCGCCGGTGATCGACATGCCCAACCTGATCGATGTGCAGCGCATCTCCTATGACCATTTCCTGCAGCGCGATGCGGGGCCGGACGAGATTCTCGACGAGGGACTCGAGGGCGTGTTCCGCTCGGTCTTTCCGATCAGTGATGTTTCCGATCGCGCCGATCTCGAGTTCGTGCGCTACCAGATCGAGCCGCCAAAACACACGGAGATGGAGTGCCTGGCGCGGGATCTGACCTATGCCGCGCCCTTGCGGGTGAAGCTGCGCCTGGTTCTTTATGATGTCGACCGCGACATCGGCAAGAGGGAGGTCCGCAACGTCAAGGAGCAGGATGTCTACATGGGTGACATTCCTCTCATGACGGACAAGGGGACCTTCATTGTCAATGGCACCGAGCGCGTGGTGGTCTCGCAGATGCACCGGTCACCGGGTGTCTTCTTCGACCACGACAAGGGCAAGACCCACGCCTCGGGCAAGTTCCTGTTCGCCGCCCGCGTCATCCCCTACCGCGGCTCCTGGCTGGAGTTCGAGTTCGATGCCAAGGACATCGTCCACGTCCGCATCGACCGCCGCCGCAAGCTGCCGGCGACGACCATGCTCTTTGCTCTGGGCTACACCGCCGACGACATTCTGGAGGCATTCTACGACACGGTGCCGTTCGTGCGTATCCACCAGGAGTGGGCGCTGCCCCTCGCGGATGCGGAACGGGCCGGCGGGGTTCTTGGGCACGATGTCATCGACCTGGCGAAGGGGCGTGTCGCGGCTGCAGCCGGCTCGACGCTGCCGAAGAGGAGCAGGTCCTCCAGGAACCTTGCCAGCCATGTCAGGGACGACGCTCTTGTGGGGCGCTGCCTTGCCGAGGATGTCATCGATGCGGAATCAGGCCTGGTCATCATCGATGCCGGTACTGTGCTGACCCGTCGCGAACTCTCTGCCCTGGGATCCGTTGAAGTCGGCGAGATCACCATGTTCGGCGGTGACTCGCCGACCGTAGCCCTGCGCTCGGGTGGACACAGGAAGTGGTTCTTCGCCTTCGATGTCGCCGGCGCGACCGGAGACGCGCTTGATCAAGACCTCTTTGACGTCCGTTCCGGCGATGTTGTCGCCCCTGCGGGGACGCGGATGACGGATGCGTGGCGTGACGAGATCCTCGCCAGTACCGACGGACGGCCGCTGGGCGTCGAAGTAAGCCGGGAGGAGCTTGAGGGGCGGACGCTGGCCGTTGACGTGCCGGGCTCCGGTGACACCGTGGTTGCCGCTGCTGGCGCCCATGTCGACCGCAAGCTGCTCAACAAGCTGGTGCGCTCCGATGTCGAGAGCATCACGCTGTTCGAGGAAGGCGGTGTGGTGACTGCGAAGCGTCTCGTTCGCCCGGGCTGGAAAGTGCCGTTCGACGCATCGGAAACCTCAGCTCTGCTGGGCACCAAGCTGACACGTGACCTCGTCAATGCCGCCGACGGCGCCGTCATGGCGACAGCCGGCACCAAACTCACCAGGCTGCAGCTCCGCAAACTGGCAAACGCCGGGCTCAAGGAGCAGTTCGTGGGCGATGAGCTTCTGCTGGGCAGGTTCCTTTCCGGAGACCACATTGACGAAACGAACGGGCTGGTTCTCGCCGAGGCCGGCGCCGAGATCGACCGGGAACTGCTTGACCTCCTCGCCAGTCACGCGAACGACGAGGTGACCACCCTCGACATCGATCACGTCAAGGTGGGCCCCCATATCTGCAAGACCCTCGGCATCGACAAGGCATCGAACCGCGAGGAGGCGCAGATCGAGATCTACAAGGTCATGCGTCCCGGCGATCCGACCACGCCGGAAGCCGCAGCGACCCTGTTCAAGGGCCTCTTCTTCGATGCCGACCGCTACGATCTGTCGACGGTCGGGCGCGTCAAGATGAACGAACGCCTTGGTCCCGATCATGTTGAAACCGGCCGCGTGCTGACGCCCGGCGACATCATGGCCTGTCTGAAGACACTGGTGGAACTGCGCGATGGCCGGGGTGACATCGATGACATCGATCACCTCGGCAACCGTCGCGTGCGCTCCGTCGGTGAATTGCTCGAGAACCAGTACCGGGCAAGCCTGTTGCGCATGGAACGGGCGGTGCGCGAGCGCATGAGCCAGGCCGAACTCGACAAGGAAGTGCCGCACGATCTCATCAACGCCAAGACCACGGCGGTGGCGGTGCGCGAGTTCTTCGGCGCGTCCCAGCTTTCCCAGTTCATGGAGCAGACCAATCCGCTCTCGGAACTGACCCACAAGCGCCGCCTGTCGGCGCTCGGGCCGGGTGGGCTGACCCGCGAGCGCGCCGGCTTCGAGGTGCGCGACGTACATCCGACCCACTATGGTCGGATCTGCCCTGTGGAGACGCCGGAAGGGCCGAACATCGGTCTCATCAACTCCCTTGCGACTTTCGCCCGCATCAACCAGCACGGATTCATCGAGAGTCCATACCGCAAGGTGGAACTGGTCGACGGTGAACGCCGGGTGACCGACAGGATCGAGTACCTGACGGCGATGCAGGAACGGCAGCACACGATCGCCCAGGCCAATGCCAGGCTTACCGAGGATGGCCGTTTCGCCGACGAGCTGGTGTCATGCCGCCGGAACGGCGAATTCGTCATGGCGGAATCGGCCTATGTCGACATGATGGACGTGTCGCCCAAGCAGCTGGTGTCGGTCGCCGCTGCCCTCATTCCCTTTCTCGAGAACGACGATGCCAACCGCGCCCTGATGGGCTCCAACATGCAGCGTCAGGCCGTGCCCCTGATCCGCGCCGAAGCGCCGCTCGTCGGCACCGGTATGGAGGAAGTGGTGGCCCGGGATTCCGTTTCCACCATCGTCGCCCGCCGAGGCGGCGTGGTCGACCAGGTCGACTCACAGCGGATCGTCATCAGGGTCAACGAGGAGGAAGCGCTCAACACGCTCAATGTCGACATCTATCCGCTGCTGAAGTTCCAGAGATCCAACCAGAGCACGTGCATCCTCCAGCGACCGCTGGTCAAGACAGGTCAGCGGGTGGAAAAGGGCGAGATCCTCGGGGACGGACCCTCGACCGACCACGGAGAACTGGCGCTCGGGCGCAACGTGCTGTGTGCCTTCATGCCGTGGAATGGATACAACTTCGAGGATTCGATCCTCATTTCCGAACGCATCGTCAGGGATGATGTCTTCACCTCGATTCACATCGAGGAGTTCGAAGTGGTGGCCCGTGACACCAAGCTCGGCCCAGAGGAGATCACGCGCGATATCCCCAATGCCGGGGACGAAGCTTTGCGGCACCTCGACGAGGCGGGCATTGTCTACATCGGGGCCGAAGTCGAGGCCGATGACATTCTTGTCGGCAAGATCACCCCGAAAGGGGAGAGTCCGACAACCCCGGAAGAGAAGCTGCTGCGCGCCATCTTCGGCGAAAAGGCCTCGGATGTGCGTGATACCTCGCTTCGCGTGCCTCCAGGCGGTCAGGGAACCGTGGTCGAGGTGCGGGTCTTCTCGCGTGCAAGCTACGACACGGACCAGCGCGCCGAGACCATTCACAGCGCCGAGGTCGACCGCCTCGAACAGAACCGGGCCGACGAGCACTCCATAATCGAGCGAACGGTTCAGGCGCGGCTCGTTGACCTGCTCGTCGGGGGCACCGTCAAGCGCGGCCCCAAGGGTGTCGCGAAGGGCGCCGTGGTCGACCGGGATCTTCTCGATTCCCTCACTCATGGCCAGAGATGGCAAATCGTCGTGGCCGATCGTGCCACCATGGAGGCCATCGAAGAGCTCAAGGCCCGCTACGACGACCGGATGGCGGATCTTGAGCGGCTGCACAGGGCCAGCCTCGAGAAGCTCGAGGCGAGCGACGAACTGCAGCCTGGTGTGCTCAAGATGGTCAAGGTTTTCGTCGCGGTGAAGCGCAAGCTCCAGGCCGGTGACAAGATGGCCGGACGCCATGGCAACAAGGGCGTCATTTCCCGCATCGTTCCCATCGAGGACATGCCCTATCTCCAGGACGGCACGCCGGTCGACATCGTGCTCAATCCTCTTGGTGTGCCGAGCCGCATGAACGTCGGGCAGATTCTCGAAACACACCTCGGCTGGGCCAGCGCTGGTATCGGCAGGAAGATCGGCCGGATGGTCGACAGCATGACCATCGAGATGCCTCTCGATGGTGACAGGGTGTCAACTCATGACGACCTGCGCACCCTGCTCACCGGAGTCTACGGAGAGGACCCGGAGACCGGCCGGTTTTCAGGCATGAAGGACACCGAACTCATGGAGTCCGCCAACGAGCTGAGGTCCGGCATTCCGGTCGCCACTCCGGTGTTTGACGGCGCCGGCGAAAAGGAGATCACCGACATGCTCGAGCTTGCCGGTCTCTCCGCCAGTGGCCAGGAGATACTCATCGATGGCCGGACCGGGGAGCCCTTCGACCGGCCGGTCACCGTGGGCTACCACTACATCCTGAAGCTCCATCACCTTGTCGACGACAAGATCCACGCCCGCTCGGTCGGCGCCTACAGCCTCGTCACGCAGCAGCCGCTCGGTGGCAAGGCCCAGTTCGGTGGCCAGCGTTTCGGCGAGATGGAGGTCTGGGCCCTGCAGGCCTATGGTGCGGCTTACACGCTCCAGGAGATCCTCACCGTCAAGTCGGACGATGTCGCCGGCCGCACGCGGATCTATGAGTCCATCGTCAAGGGTGATCAGCACTTCGAGGCCGGCATTCCCGAGAGCTTCAACGTGCTGGTCAAGGAAATGCAGGCGCTCGGCCTCAATGTCGAGCTTGAACAGGCGGGCTGACCGCCAGTCAACAGGAGACAGGGCATGAATGAGCTGATGCGCATATTCGGTCAGGCAACCGGCATCGAGAGCTTTGACCAGATCAGGATTTCAATAGCCAGTCCCGAGACCATCCGGTCGTGGTCCTTCGGCGAGGTCAAGAAGCCGGAAACCATCAACTACCGGACCTTCAAGCCGGAACGCGACGGCCTCATGTGCGCCCGCATCTTCGGTCCGACCAAGGACTACGAGTGCCTGTGCGGCAAGTACAAGCGCATGAAATTCAGGGGTATCGTGTGCGAGCGTTGCGGGGTCGAGGTCATCAAGGCCAAGGTGCGCCGCGAACGCATGGGGCACATCGAACTGGCGGCTCCGGTTGCCCACATCTGGTTCCT
>JAJEBJ010000349.1 GCA_022822575.1 Alphaproteobacteria bacterium
CTCCTTGCGGACGGCAATGCCGATGCCCTCGTCAAGGCGATATCCGTCGCCGGCAAACTCGAAGTCGGCGCCTTGCGGACTCTGCAGCCAGTTCCAGAAACCGAGCCCGTCGCCCATGACCGCGTCGACCTGTCCCTCGACCAGCGCCCGCTGGGGCGCGCCGGATTCCGTAAACAGCCGTATGTCGGCGATGCCTGCGAGGTTGGCTTCCAGCCAGTCTGACGAGACTGTCGCGCGCGACACGCCGATAATTGATGCCGCCGGTAACTCCGGGTCAAAGCCCGAGTCCTTGTGGGCCACGTAACGGACGACATTGCTGTAGTACCGGTCCGTGAAGGAGACCAGTTGCCTGCGTTTTTCGGTAATCGACATGCTGGAAACGATGGCGTCGAACCTGCCGTCCCGCAATCCGGGGATCAGTTCCTCCCAGTCCTGGTGAACGAAGGCGCATTCGACCTCCAGCCTGGCGCAGAGCGCCATGGCAATGTCGACGTCGAAACCGCTGAGCTGCCCGTCATCGTCGATGAGGCTGAAGGGCTCGTAGCCCGGAGAGATACCAATCCGCAACGTTGACTGCGCCGTATCTTCGCCGAGCGCGGGAGCCAGGAACAACATGACCCATGCCAATGCCGCAGCCAGTATCCTCACGACCACCTCCGTTGCAGATATCCATCACGTTACCACGTTGGTGCGGTGCGGGCTGAACTCCTGCCGGATTCGCCTGCTGACCGGTGCCCGCAGCCTCCTCGGCCACAATCGTCAAACCTCAGGCGATTGATGCCTGAGCCGTTCATGGGCGATCTGTGGCTGCGCTACGGAAAGCGCAATGGCAACATGCTGTCATTCGCAGCGGGACAGGGGATCCTGTCACCCGGGAGCGAGTTCGGGGTCGGGTATCCGTCCGCGCCAGGCCTTGCGGTACTCGTAGGCGTCCGTGATCATCATCTCCGTCCACCAGCCGCAGCGCGTCGGTGGATAGCGTGCCGGTCGGGCCTCGTTCACGAACCGCTCGAGGGGTGTGACGACGCAGTTGTGGTTGGCGCCGAAGAAGAACGGGAATGACACCCTCTCGCGCCCTGACTGGTTGATGACCCGATGAGGCGTGGAGACGAATTCGCCGTTCGTCCAGCGCATCAGCATGTCGCCGATGTTGACGACGATGCTTCCCGGAATCGGCGTCGCCTGAACCCACTCGCCGTTGCGATGGCCGACCTGCAGGCCACCGACCTCGTCCTGGAGAAGGAGCGTGAAGCACTCGTAGTCGGTGTGGGCGCCGATGCCAATGCGTCGGGGATCGATCGGCCCGTCCTGCGGCGGATAGTAGATCAGCCGCAGTTGTCCCATGGGCTTGTCGGTCTTGTCGTCGAACCAGCCTTGCTCAAGGCCAAGCGTCATCTCGAACGTGGTGAGCAGCATCCGGGCAAGGCCGAGGATCGATTCGTAGTAGGCGTAGATCGCGTCCTGGAAGCCCGGCAGGTTGTCGGGCCAGACATTGGGGCCAAGCATGATGTTTCCCGCAAGGTAGTCCGGGTCGCTGGAGGGCAGTTCCAGGGAGACCTCGTAGCCTTCCTGGACATCCGGTTCGGCGCTGACATCGGCATAGAGACCGCCCTGGGGTACATAGCCGCGATGGCGCTGAACCTGATCGATGTCGAGTTTGAGCTTTTCTTCAAGCGGTTGATGAAAGAAGCGGAAAGTCTGGTGAATCAGTGAATCGATCCGGGTCTCCGGAATGCCGTGATTGACGATGTAGAAGAAGCCGGTGTGACGGCAGGCTTCTCCGATCGCCTGTGCCACCCGCCGCTTCGAGTCCTCGGAGCCGTTCCGGAAGGGGGCGAAGTCGATGACCGGAATGGTGCTGATGTCGAGTGTCCTGGCATCGATCGTTTCAGTCTTTTCCAGAGCCGAGCCCGTCGTCATGGTCCTCCTTCCGGATTGAGTGTTGTCCCGCCGAGACGGGCCATCCTGCCCCCAACTTTTCAAGCGTGAAGTGTGGCGCAAGGACAGGACCGGGACAAGGTCTTGCCCGTCGCCGGTTCCTTGAGCGAAAGTGCTCCGTTCCGAAGCAGGAGTAGGCGGGCGTGCGGCGCGTTGGGATCGATGTCGGGGGGACCAACACCGACGCCGTGCTGGTCGATGGCACGACGGTGGTGGGAAGCGTCAAGGTCGCGACCACCACCGATGTCATGACGGGCATCTCGCGTGCCCTTGCCGGCGTGATGAGGGAGTCGGACGCGTCCGATCCGGTGGAGGCGGTCATGGTGGGAACCACCCGCTTCACCAATGCCATTGTCGAGGGCCGCCACCTGGAGCCCGTGGCATGCCTGCGCATCGGCCTTCCCGCCAGCCGCACCCTCACGCCCCTTGTCGACTGGCCATCCCGTCTTGTCGAACTGGTGGGCGGTCCATCCTGCAGTGTCGAGGGCGGACACGAGGTCGACGGCAGGCCTCTCGTCGCTCTCGACGAGGAGGCGATAGCCGCCTTTGCCGAACGGATCGCCGGCAGTGAGTGCCGCAATGTGGCGATCGCCTCGGTTTTCTCGCCTCTCAACAGGTCCTGCGAGGAACGCGCCCGGGACATCATTGGAGAGCGGTGTCCCGATTGCCGTATCACGCTCTCGGCTGACATCGGCAGGATCGGTCTGCTGGCGCGCGAGAATGCTGCCATCCTCAATGCCAGCCTGCGCCCACTGGCGGAACGGTTCACCAGGGCCATGGAAGACGCCCTGGGACACGCAGGCCTTGGCGCCCGTCTCTATCTCACCCGAAACGACGGTACGGTTCTGCTTGCCGGGGAAGCCGAACGGTTCCCCGTCTTCAGCCTGGCATGCGGTCCGACCAATTCGATGCGGGGTGCTGCCCTGCTGAGCG
>JAJEBJ010000387.1 GCA_022822575.1 Alphaproteobacteria bacterium
ATGCGCTGATCGGCGAGGATAGCGAATTCCTGCCCACGGGCCACCTTCGGCTGTGCTACTGCGAAGAACAGCTTGACCGGTTGGAGCAGTATGCGATCGATGCGAAATCGTACGATCTCAAACTGGAAATGCTGGGTCGCAATGCTCTGAAGGACCGGTTCCCCTTCATCGGCCCGGAACCGATCGCGGGATCGTTCTCACCGGGTGATGGGCATGCCAATCCACGGCTGGCTGCCCCTGCTTTCGGTCGTGCGGCCGTCCGGGCTGGCGCCGAGGTTCTGGAGAAGACGGAGGTTGTCTCTATCCAGAAGAACGGAGAGGACTTCGAAGTTGATTGCGGCGCCAGCCGCTTGTTTCGTGGTCCGATTGTGCTGATTACTGCCGGGGCCTGGGGCAACACCCTGTCTGAACAGTTCGATGAGCCGGTCCCCATCTCGGCTCGCGGGCCTCAGATGGCGGTGACAGAACCGATGCCATATGCGATCGAACCGGTCGTCGGTGTGGCAACAGCCATGGAAGAGGAGATCATCTATCTTCGCCAGGTCACGCGTGGCAACTTCGTGTTCGGCGGCGGCCCACGCGGCCCTGCGTGTACCGATACGAGACGTGCCTATGTCAGGCCGCAGAACACGCTGCGGCAGCTTGGGCAGATCCAGCGTCTCATACCGGTCCTCGGAACACTGAGCATCATAAGGACCTGGAGCGGTATCGAAGGCTATCTGCCTGACGATATTCCGATCATCGGACCGAGTGTGCGTCAATCAGGACTCTACTACGCCTTCGGGTTTTGCGGCCACGGCTTCCAACTCGGTCCCGGTGTCGGCGACGTCATGGCCGAGCTGATCGACCGTGGCGAGACGACGACTCCCATCGAACCTTTTTCAATCACGCGCTTCGCCAGCGAATGCTTGCCCGCGAAACCGCCCTCCAATCCCGTCCAACCAATGAAGAGTTCCATGCAATGACCGTTGTCACCTCCGCGTCCGCAGTCAAGCGCGTCGAGTTGAGTGCCGATCACGCAACCCGGCGCCTTCATGACGAGATCTTCATCTTCGACGGCTTGGCGATCGCCTACGTGCTTGAGGACAAGTACGCAGAACGTTGCCTGGCCGGCGGCGTCAATGCAGCAAACGTCACTTTTGCGCTCGAGGAGTCCTGGGATGAATGCCTGCGTCGGGTCGAGAGCTATCTGACGGCCATTGAGAAAAGCCCGAACCTGACCTTCTGTCTGACTGCCGATGATCTCCTGGCAGCCCAAGAGCAAGGCAAGCTGGGTGTCGTCTTCGGTACCCAGGGGGCCACCATGCTGGAGGACAAGCTCTGGCGGCTGGAATTCCTGGTGAGAATGGGTCTACGGGTCCTGGGCCTCGCTTACACCACCGCCAACGTTTTCGGTGATGGCTGCGGCGAGAAGCGCGACGCAGGCCTCTCATATCTCGGCGAGGAATTGGTCGCGATGGCCAATGAGCTTCCCATCATGATTGACCTGTCGCACTGCGGGCACCGGACGCGCGCAGAGACCACAGCCATGGCGCGGGCACCCGTCTGTACGCATTCCAATGCCGACGGCCTGCGTCCCAACGGACGCAACACCAAGGATGACACCGTCAAAGGAATGGCTTCCAAGGGTGGCATGATCGGAGTCTGCGGACTGCCCCAGTCGCTCGCCGACGAGACGCCAACCCTGGAGAACTTGCTCGATCACGTTGACTACCTCACCAGGTTGGCCGGAATGGAAAGCGTCGGAATCGGCCTTGACTACGTTGAGAAGTACGGCGAGCAGGAGAACATCGTGGTACCGCCCAGCGTAATGACCTGGCGGACCCGGCGTCCCGACATCTTCGGCCCTGTATCCGCCTTCGGCAGGCAGTCCTACCCCATCGGCATAGAGACTGTCGCGAAACTGCCGAACTTGACCCAGGGACTCCTGGATCGCGGCTACGACCGTGATGCCGTATCCGCAATCATGGGCGGGAACTGGCTGCGGGCATTCCGCAGGTTCTGCGCCTGAAACGAGAGAGTTTTTGTACAGCAGGAAGAGAAAACCAAAGGCGGCCGCAGTGTGTGAAAGCACTGCCAAAGCGAAAGGAGAAGGACAATGACATACTTCATCAAGGAACAGGGAAAACTCGTACGGCCTCAGGACTACCTGGGCATCGAGGATGCACTGCGTCGCGGCGCAACACGCCGCGACGCGCTTGGCATGTTGACGGCAGCCGGTGCTGGTGCCGCCTTCGCAGGCAGCCTCATCGCGACGGCCGAGAAATCCGTGGCAGCGAGCCCCAAACGTGGCGGTCAGATCCGCTTCGCCTGGGCTCAGCACGGCCCCTCGGACACGCTCGACCCCATCCTCGCCACCAACTCGATCGACTACGGGCGTATCCGTCTGACCTACAACAATCTCTGTCGCATTGCCGAGGATCTTTCAGCAGGGCCAGAATTGGCCGAGACGTTCGAGGCCAACCCAACGGCAACCGAGTGGACTTTCAATCTGCGCAAGGATGTGGAATGGCACGATGGCTCGCCGCTCACGGCGGACGACGTGATCTACTCCATGAACCGGCATCTCGGCGAGGACTCCAAGTCGAAGGCGAAGGTCCTGGTCGGTGACGTCAAGGAATGGATCAAGGACGACAACCACACGGTCCGCGCCATTCTGAACGCCCCCAACGCTGAACTACCGGTGGTCCTCGGAACATTTCACTTCAAGGTCGTCAAGGATGGAACGGCGGACTTTCAGATGCCTGTAGGCACCGGACCTTACCAAGTGTCGGAGTTCAAGCCAGGCGTTCGCTCCATCCATACTCGAAATGACAACTATTGGAACGACGGACGGCCCTACATCGATCAATTCGAGGTCTTCGGGATCACCGACAACGTGGCCCGCGTGAATGCTCTCTTGTCCGGTGACATTCAAATGATGGGCAACCTGAATCCACAGGCCATACCGCAGGTCGAGGCCACCGAAGGGTTGGAAGTCTTCTCTGTCCCCTCGGGTTCTTGCAACACCCTGGTTGCAAGACTCGACATGGAGCCCGGCAACACTCCGGATTTTGTGATGGCCCTGAAGCTCTTGCAGCGCCGGGACCGCGTCCTGAACGTCATCCAGAAGGGTCATGGAGACCTTGGCAATGACCAGCCCGTCGGGCCGGCCTATGGCGTGGATTGGTGCAAGGAGCAGGGCGTCCGCCAATATGATCCGGACGAAGCCAAGTTCCTGCTCGACAGGTCCGGAATAACCTCCGCACAGATTGATGTTGCCGACGTGGCGCTGGGCCTGCTCGACCGTTGCCTCATGCTGCAGAGAGAACTGGCCAAGCTCGGCTTCGATCTCAGGCTCAATCGTGTGCCCACCGATGGATATTGGAGCACCACGTGGTTGAAGGCACCCATGCATGTGGGTTCCTGGAACATGCGTCCAACCGCCAACATGATGATGACAATCGGCTTCAAGTCTGATGCACCGTGGAACGAGTCACGTTGGAAGAACGAGCGTTTCGACCAGCTCCTGGCCATGGCTCGGGCAGAGCTCGATCAGGAAAAGCGCTACGAGATGAATTGCGAAATGCAGAGACTTTGCTCGGATAACAGTGGTGTGCTGATAGCGACCCACAGCGCCTACATTGACGCGAAGGTCACCAACCTGAAGGGCTTCCCCCGTGTCCCGCTGGCACCTTTCGGCGGTATGGAATGGCCTGAGTGGATCTGGCTCGACGCCTAGGTTTCGATTGTCGTAGGACCGGCCCCTGCTCACTATGCCCGAGCACGCGGGCTGGTCCGCGGCGACGTTCTTGACCCGAGGTTCAAACCGGCATGTGGCGACTGGCCCTGCATCGGATAGCGATCGGATTCATCCTGGTATGGTTCGTTTCGCTGTTGATCTTCGCCATCACCCAAGTCTTGCCGGGCGACGCCGCTGAAATTCGGCTGGGACAGGACGCCACCCCAGAATC
>JAJEBJ010000324.1 GCA_022822575.1 Alphaproteobacteria bacterium
CTTCAGCGGCTCGAGACGGATCGACAAGCCCGGTGACCTGGTGGCTGTCGACAGCGTCCTCGAGGTCCGCAGGCCGGACCATCCCTGGGTGTCGCGGGGAGGCCTCAAGCTCGAGCATGCGCTCGATCACTTCGCCATCGATGTCCGGGGTGCCCTCGCCCTCGATCTCGGAGCGTCCACCGGCGGATTCGTGGATGTTCTTCTCGCTCGCGACGCCACGCACATATGGGCCGTCGACGTCGGCAAGGGACAGCTTGCCTGGCGCCTGCGCCAGTCTCCCCGCGTCACCGTTCTGGAGGGCGTCAACGCCCGTCATCTCGATGCGGCCCTCGTTCCCGAGCCTCCAGGCATCGTCGTCGCCGATCTCTCGTTCATATCGCTGATGACCGCACTGCCGCCGGCCCTGTTGCTGGCGGCTCCCGCCGCCCACCTCATCGCCCTCATCAAGCCCCAGTTCGAAGCCGGCAAAGAACGCGTCGGCAAGGGCGGCATCGTCCGCGATCCGGTGGTGCACCAGGAAGTCTGCACCACCATCCGCACCTGGCTCGAAGACACCATGGGCTGGCACGCCCTCGGCATCGTCGAGAGTCCGATCACCGGCCGCAGCGGCAACCGCGAGTTTCTCATAGCCGCCCGCAAGCCCTGTTGATCCCTTCCGGCGATCAGCTGCATCGGAGCCCCGCCGTTGCCCCTATTCCCGGTGGTCCGTACTCTCAACAATTCCGAGGCACATCACACAGGATATGGTGGCGAGCCAGGTGGGGCATGACATGTTCCATTGGGCATGCGGGACTGCCGCCGGATCGGGACATGGTCAGGGGTTGCACATCCGTCCAATGAACACGAAGGGGAAGAGCACGTGATCTCCGAAAGGACGGGGCGCCCGCCGGCGCACCCGCACGATGCCCTGTTCCGGGCGCTCGTTGAGCAGCCCGGGCGGGCTGCGGCCCTGCTGCGCGATCATCTGCCGGAACCGGTCGCCGCGCGACTGACCGGGAAACCGCCCCGCCTGATTGACGGCACCTTTGTCGACGAGGCGCTGCGTGGCAGTCAGACGGACCGACTGTTCGAGGTACATCTCGCAGGGGATCGCCCGCTCCTAATCTATGCGCTGCTCGAGCATAAGTCGGCGCCGGATCCGGCGACTCCGCTGCAACTGGCAGGTTACATGGTCAGCATATGGAAGAGGTATGCGGGAGAGGATCGTGAGCGCCTGCGTGCCCTTCCAGGCATTCTTCCTCTTGTCTTCTATCACGGCGCCCGGCGTTGGACAGCGCCGCTGTCGCTGTTCGACATGATTGCCGATGACAAGGACCTGTGGCCGTGGACGCGGTCCATGGGCTACATCCTGAGGGATCTGGGCAGGATCGATCCGGATTCCCTGTCGACGGACAGAAGCGTGCGTGCCGTTCTGACGGCTCTCAGTGTCGCCGTCCGCGGCCCGGTTGGCCGTGCCGTGCTGGTGGATATACTCGCAGGGGTGGACGGTGATTTGGAAGCCGCGACCTTGGCCTATATCATCAGGTTCCACGAGACCGAACCGGACGTGCTGGAAGATGCGTTGCGGACGGCGAAACCGGATCGATGGGAGGCACTCATGGGTACCGTTGCCGAGGCATGGCTGGAACAGGGCAAGGCCGAGGGCAAGGCTGCGACGCTGACGCGGTTGCTGGAACGGCGTTTTGGTCCCCTGCCGCGGGAGGTTGCGCCGAGGATCGCGGCGGCGGATCTTGATGAACTGGACACTTGGCTGGATCGTGTCCTGGATGCCGCCACCCTGGATTCCGTATTCGGATCTCGGGCCGCACACTAATCCGATGATGTGTCCCCGATCGCACCGGTGGGCCTGAGCGCATGGCTGATCCCATTGTCGAAACCCGTATCGCCTGGCCCGGAGGCGCGAAGTGCGCGGTTCTGCTGAGTTTCGACTTCGATGCCGAGACGCTCTGGATCGGCCGTGACAAGGCCAACTGGAAGCGTCCGGGCATCCTGTCCCATGGCAGGTATGGGGCCAACCTTGGTGTGCCGAAGATTCTCGAGACCCTGGAGGATGCCGGAGTTCCGGCGACGTTCTTCGTTCCCGGCTGGACAGCAGAGAACCACACCGTGCGCGTCGAGCAGATCCTGGAACGCGGACACGAGGTCGCTCACCACAGTTACCTGCACGAGTGGATTGATCCGGAAGACCCGGCCGCCGAAGAGGCGGAACTCGACCGTGGCCTGGAGGCTCTCCAGAAGACGGTGGGCGTCGTTCCAACGGGCTATCGCTCACCGGCGGGCGAAACCAGCGACAATATGGTCCGCCTGCTGACGGAACGGGGCTTTGTCTACGACAGCTCCTTGATGGATCACATCAATCCCTACAGACATCCATCCGGACTGATCGAATTGCCCTGGCACTGGAGTCTTGACGACGCGATCTACGCGCTGTTTTCCATCAGGAATCCGAGACCGGTGTTCCCCAACAGCCATATCCTTGAGATCTGGCAGGAGGAGTTCCGCGAAATCCACGCCTGGGGAGGACTCTTCGATCTCGTCATGCACCCTCAGATCACGGGTCGCCCCTCGAGAATCAGGCTTCTGCGCGAGATGATCGCTTGGATGCAGTCCTTCCCCGATGTCTGGTTCGCCACCGCACGCGACATCGCTGACGCCTGGGCAGCCCAGGAGCGAAGCAGCTGAGGTTTCACCGAACTTAGTCCGTGGTGACCACGACGTTCCGCCGAGAGCGGACTGCTACGGCACCACAAGCCGGGATGCGGGTCAGACATCGACGAGGGCGTCAAATCCTCCGTGTATCATGCGCTTGCCGTCGAACGGCATGGGGTTCGCGGTCGGATCGAGGCGGGGATCGGCCATGATCTTTGGTATGGCCGCGTTCCGGACATCGCGGGACGGCCAGACGATCCATGAAAAGGAGACTGTTTCGTTTTCCTTGCATTTGACCGCCATCGGAAAGGAGGTCACCTCGCCGTCGGGCACGTCGTCGCCCCAGCAATCAACCACCGAGAGCGCTCCGTGCTCGCGGAACACCGCGGCTGCCACTTCGGCGTGAATGCGATAGGCGGCTTTGTTCGCAGTCGGCACGGCAGCGACGAATCCGTCTACATATGTCACACATCTCTCCTTTCCGGGTCCCGTGACGCGTCGTAGTGCGGAGCACTGGCGACTCCCGCATTGAAATCGAGGCGTCCCTACGCCTTGTGTCACCCCAACCGAGACCCTATCAGTTGCGAGATCACATGTCGTCGGGTCGTGCATGACGTTGCAATCGGCA
>JAJEBJ010000285.1 GCA_022822575.1 Alphaproteobacteria bacterium
TCCATGGTGCTCATGGGTGGTGACAACCGGCCCTGACTGATCACGCACAGGCGGTCCGAAATCTCCATGAGTTCCTCGAGGTCCTGGGAGATGACGAGCACCGCCGCACCATCGCTGGCAAGGTCGATGAGCGCCTGGCGAACCGCTGCGGCGGAACCCGCATCGACACCCCAAGTGGGTTGCAGCGCAATGATGATGCCCGGTTTGTGCGAGATTTCCCTGCCGATGATGAACTTCTGGAGATTGCCGCCGGAAAGACTGGATGCCGGCTGCATCACGCCCGGTGTCCTGACATCAAAATCCCTCACCACGGCAGACGCGAAGGCACGGGCGCGGGCGCTTCTGATCATCCCCCGGTTCACGAGCCTCGATGTCGTGGCGCCCGACAGCAGGGCATTTTCCCACAGCGACATCTGTGGCACCGCACCGTGTCCCAGGCGCTCTTCCGGAACGAAGACCATGCCAGCGCCGCGCCGCCGGTTGGGCCCGGATGCGCCCACGGGACGGCCGTCCGCCAGGATTGTGGCATCGTCGGCCAGTGGTGTTTCCCCCGAGAGGGCATCCATAAGTTCCTGTTGTCCGTTGCCGGCAATACCGGCAATTCCCAGAACCTCGCCGGCGAGAACCTCGAAGGAGATGTCCTTCAGCGGCGTGCCGTGGAGACGGGAGGATTCAAGGGTTAGGTGTTTCACTTCAAGACGCGGTGATGCGCTTCCCGCCACCGATGTGCGCCGCGGCAGGGTAAGGTCCGAACCGATCATGAGTTCGGCGAGTTCGTGGGCCGAGCGGGTGGCGGGGTCGCACTCGGCAACCACGCGGCCACCCCTCATGATCGTCGCCCTGTGGCACAGGTCTCGGATTTCCTGGAGCTTGTGACTGATGTAGAGAATCGAGACCCCGTCTTCCGAAAGCTGACGCAGAGTGGCAAAGAGACTCTCGACTTCCTGGGGTGTGAGCACGGATGTCGGTTCGTCCATGATGAGAAGGCGCGGCTCCTGCAGAAGGCAGCGAACCACCTCGATGCGCTGGCGTTCTCCCACGGAGAGTGCGTGAACGTGGCGCCCGGGATCGAGAGGCAGGCCATAGCGCCGTGACACGTCGTGAATGCGTTCCTCGAGTCCGGATCGGGCGAAGGAACGTGGCAGGCCGAGGGCGATGTTCTCGGCCACCGTCATGGCGTCAAAGAGGGAGAAGTGCTGGAACACCATGGCGCTGCCAAGCCGACGTGCCGCCTTCGGATTGGCAATGCGTTGAGGTGTGCCCTCCCAGAAGAGGGTTCCGCTGTCTGCGGACTGGACCCCGTAGATGAACTTGACCAGGGTGGACTTGCCGGCTCCATTCTCGCCAAGAAGCGCATGAATTTCACCGGCTTCGACAGCAAGGTTCACATCGTCGTTGGCAACGACGCCGGGATAGCGCCGGGTCACGCCCTCAAGGCGGAGTCGGGGTTCAGTGCTCACCGGCACTCGTCGCGGGCAAGAATGTCATCAACCGCCATGAGAATGGCCTCCGGTGTCGCCGGAGCGTCAAGGCGCGGCAGATGACGGTATCCGGCAAGGCGCGCGACAGCATCGCGGATGGCCAGCCATACCGAAATGGCGAGGAGAAGAGGCGGTTCGCCGACCGCCTTCGACCGGTAGATGGTCGGCACCGGATTGGGCATGTCGGGCAGGATGTGGACATTGAAGTCCGGCGCCACATCGCGGCTTCCGGGAATCTTGTAGGTCGAGGGGCCGTGGGTCAGCAGGTGACCGTCAGCGTCCCATACCAGTTCTTCGGAGGTCAGCCAGCCCTGTCCCTGAACAAAGCCCCCCTCGATCTGTCCGATGTCGATGGCGGGGTTGAGTGATGCGCCGCAGTCCTGGAGGATGTCGGTCTTCAGGACCCGCGATTCACCGGTCAGCGTATCGATCACCACGACCGCCATGGCGGCGCCGAACGTGTAGTAGTGCACGGGATGGCCTGTCATGGTGTCCGCATCCCAGGTGATGCCCGGCGTGGCGTAGTAGCCGGTCGCAGACAGTGACACCCGTTCGTCCCAGGAGAGCTGCGCGAGGCGGGCAAAGGAGATGCTCTCGTTGCCGGCGTAGATGCGCCCTTGACGAAACTCGATAGTCTCGACCTCAGCACCCAGCTCCCGCGCCGCCACATCCGCCATGCGATTCCTGATGGCCGTGGCGGCATTGAAGGCCGCCATGCCGTTGAGGTCCGATCCCGAGGAGGCCGCGGTGGCCACCGTGTTGGGGACCTTGTCGGTGCGCGTGGCCGAGACCTTGACGTCCCCCAGGGCGATGCCGAAGACCGAGGCGACCACCTGGGCAACCTTGATGAAAAGGCCCTGTCCCATCTCGGTGCCGCCGTGGTTGAGGTGGACGCTCCCGTCCGTGTAGACATGGACGAGAGCGCCGGCCTGGTTGAGGCGCGGCACGTTGAAGGAGATGCCGAACTTGGCCGGCATCATCGCGATACCCTTCTTCAGCGTTCGGTTTGCGGCATTGAAGCGCTCGATTTCCTGGCAGGTTCCCTCCCAGTCCGCAGCCCTGCGGAGCTGTGTGACGACCGTGCCGATGAGATTGTGGGAAACCTGCTGACCATAGGGTGTCGTGTTGCGGTCTTCGGTCCCGTACCAGTTAACATCGCGCACCTCATCGACGTCGATGCCGAGGTGCCGGGCGACATGTTCAACGACCGTTTCGATGGCGAGCATGCCCTGGGGCCCACCGAACCCGCGGAATGCCGTATTGGAGACGGTGTTGGTCCGGCAGGGATAGCCGCGCGCGGTGATGTTCGGAAGGAAGTAGCAGTTGTCGACATGGCACATGGCGCGGGTGAGAACCGACGAACTGAGATCGGCGACATTGCCGGCCCTCAGGGCGATCGTGATGTCGACACCTTCGATCCTGCCCCGGGAATCGAATCCTGCCGTGTAGCGGAAGAGACCGTCATGGCGTTTGCCGGTGACGATCATGTCGGCATCCCTTCTGAGCCGGAGCTTTGCCGGTTGCCCTGTCTTCGTGGCCACGAGCGCGGCAATCGCGGCGATGATCGATCCCTGGCTCTCCTTGCCGCCGAAGCCACCACCCATCCGCCGCACCTCGACCGTGACGGAAGAAAACGGGAGGCCGAGAACCGTAGCCACGGCATGCTGGACTTCCGTTGGATGCTGGGTGGAACTGAAGACGTCAAGGTCGCCATTGTCGCGGGGCACTGCCAGGGCAATGTGGCCTTCAAGGTAGAAGTGATCCTGACCGCCACAGCGAACTTCTCCGCTGATCCGGTGGGGTGCTCCGGCAATGGCAGCGTCGGCGTCTCCGCGCCTCATGGTCTGCGGCGCCGACGTGTAGGCCTCCTGGCTGAGGGCCTCATCGATGGTGAGAAGAGCAGGACGTTCTGACCAGGTGACGTCGACGAGACCGGCCGCCGCAAAGGCCTGGTCAAAGGTTGTGGCGGCGACCGCCGCCACAGGCGCTCCAGCATAATCTGCCACGTCGAAGGCGAGCGCTGGTTCACCGCCAGTGATCGGGCCGATGTCGTTGGTCCCGGGGATGTCGGCGGCTGTCAGCACGGCGTGGACGCCGGACGAGGCACGTGCCGCCGCCGGATCGATGTCGACAATCTCGGCATGGGCATGGGGAGAGGTCACCAGAACCACCTCGAGGGTGCCAGGAAGTTCCGGGATGTCATCGATGAATCGTGCCCTGCCGGTGACGTGCTCCAGGGCGCTGTCATGCGCGGCCCTTGCAAACACCGCTGTGTCCGAGGCATTCATGCTTGGTTCACCTCGACGGCCGACTCCCCGGCGACGTCACGGTAGAGACGGACGAGGAGATTGGCGGCCACCCTGAGACGATAGGCCGCACTCGCCCTTTGGTCGTCGATGGGTGAGAAGTCGCGTTCCATGGCGCGTCCGGCGTCCCTCATGGTGTTCTCAGACCATGTCCGACCGACTAGGGCGCGCTCGGTTTCGAGTGCCCGGGCCGGCACCGCGGCCATGCCGCCGAACGCGATGCGCATGTCCACGATGAGGCCGTTGCGGAGGACAACACGGAAAGCGCCAATCACCGCCGAGATATCCTGATCATGGCGTTTCGAGATTTTCCAGGCGCGGAAGATGGTTCCGTCAGCAGGCCTCGGGATCCTGATCCTGGCGATGACCTCCGTGTCACCAAGCGCCGTGCGCCGGTACGCACAGAAGAACTCCTCCACGGGCAGGCTGCGTTCACCATCCGGGCCCGCGAGGTCCAGTTCCGCATTCAGTGCCATGAGACAGGGCGCAAGATCACCGATCGGTGAGGCGTTGGCGAGATTGCCGGCGACGGTGGCGACATTGCGGATCTGCCGCGAGCCGAAGCGGCGCATGATGGCGCCCAGAGCAGGCCATGCCTGTTCACATGCGGGGAGCGCTTCCGAGATCGTCACCGCGCCGCCGATGTGGAGGGCATCGGGCGTTTCCTTCAGCAGACGCATTTCGCGTACATGGGAGGTGGAGATGGTGACCGCGGCGTGACGGCGTTCCTTGCTGAACTGCAATCCGACATCCGTGCCGCCGGCAAGCAGCAGGGCCTCGGAGTGGGATCGTTTGAGGGTGAGCAGCGCGTCAAGGGTCACTGGCGCAAGCCAGATGGCCTTCCCGATTGCCAGCGATTCCTGCGGTGCTGGCATCGTTCCATCGGGAGTCTCCCGGTCCGGTGGGGCATTCCGGCACGCCTGGCGTGCCGCCTCGACGATGGGGCGATAGCCGGTGCAACGGCAAAGGTTGCCCGCAAGGGCCTCGTGAATGGCGTCATCGTCCGGGGTCACGCTCTCCTGGCGCAATGCCCAGAGTGCCATGACAAACCCGGGAGTGCAGAACCCGCACTGGCTGGCGTGACAGGATATCATCGCCTGCTGAACGGGATCGGGAGTCTCATCCCTGCCGGACAGACCCTCAACCGTCATGAGGCGGGCGCCGTCCAGCTGACCCACAGTGTAGAGGCACGCGTTGACGGCCTCGGCCCGGGTGCTGCCGTGACGCACCACGGCAACGGTACAGGCGCCGCAATCCCCCTCCGCACATCCCTCCTTGGTGCCTCTGAGACCGGCCTCGCCGCGCAGGTAGTCCAGTACCGTCATTGTCGGGACGACAGACGGGGCCTCGTGCGCCGTGCCGTTCAGAAGGAAGCGCACGCCCATCTTCCGGCCGGTTCTACTGAGTGGGGGCGCCATGACGGATCCAGAGACCGAGAAGCCGCCGCTCCTCGGGTGTCATGCCGGTTTCGTTGCCAAGCGGCATCGTGTCGGTCTCCACCGTCGTGATCCTGATCGCCTCGACGTGGCTCAGAATCTCGGCGGCGGTGTTGAAGCGGACATCCTTCGGCGGGGCGTCGAAGTTCTCGTGGCGGGGTTCGGCCGCATGGCACGAAAGGCAGCGATCATTGATGATCTTCCTGACTTCGCTGAAGGCGACCCGTTCGGTCACAGGGCCAGGCGTTCCTCGCTCGAGGGTTGGCCAGGAGGCAATGATGGCCGCACCCAGGAAAGGGAAGACGGCCGCCGCCAGGGGCCAGGCCTGTTGCCTGCCGACGTTGCGCAGGTTGAACCAATGACGCACCAGCGCGCCGGAAATCGAGATGGCGATCAGGAGCAGCCAGTTCAGGGAATGTCCGAACGTCATCGGGTAATGACTGCTGATCATGATGAAGACGACCGGCAACGTCAGGTAATTGTTGTGGACCGAACGCTGCTTGGCCTGTCTGCCCAGAAGGGGGTCGGGTTCCTCACCGGCGAGACGTGCCGCAATCAGCTTGGTTTGGGCCGGAATGATGCGCACGAAGACGTTGATGACCATGACAATGCCAATCAGCGCGCCGACATGCATGTAGGCCGCGCGGCCCGTGAAGATCTGAGTCAGGGCGATGGCGACGGCCGCGAGCACGATGATGGAAAGCACATTGGCAGGGAGGGGGTTTTCGGCGCCGATTCGCGATGCGAAGAGGGCGTCATAGGCGAACCAGCCGACCACCAGGGTAGCGACTCCGACCCCCACCGCTTCCAGACGGCTGAGCGATCCGGAACCTGCCTCCACAAGATAGGACTCGGCGCCGAGGTAGTAGACGATGGCGAGCAGCATGACACCGGTGATTCCGGTGAATCCCGCTTCCCACTTGAACCAGTGCAG
>JAJEBJ010000173.1 GCA_022822575.1 Alphaproteobacteria bacterium
GGTGTCAGGCTTCCTTTGAGTCCTTCCTCGAAGGAAAGACGAGCAGCTTCAACAGTACAGGTTCTCAACGCTGTCATGCCATCGAGTTTCTGATCCTGTCCGATGCATCGGCCCGTAACGCGCTCGCACCGTTGCCGCGTCACGGCCATCGCCTTGAACAGGGAAACGGGAATGTTGTCGGAGCCGATCGCCACCGGAATTCCGGCTTGGAGAAGGGATTTGTGCGCCGCGACCTCGTTGCCGTCGTTGGGTGCATCAAAATACTCATCACCGTTCTTCCAGAGCTGGTAGACCGGAATGGTGGTCACAATCAGACCGAGATTCCGCACCCGGTGGTAGTCGGATGGCGCAAGTTGACCGACGTGCTCCATTACCCATCGGCGGCTTTCGATTGGATAGCGATCGGCAAGTCGCTCGAAGATCGGCAGAACGCGACCGAGATCCTCGAGAATGACGGTATGAACACGCAGATCGAATTCGGCCGCCAGAGCAACCAGTGCTGCGTACTGGTCTTCGTCGTTGCACCATTCGACAAAGCCGGCCCACCCGGTGTCAGGGAGCGCCTCGCGCACCAGTTCGCACAGGCATTCGTTCCCGCCGAAGCCGATGTAGACACCTGACACCCGCAACCATTCGTCGCCGAGCCCGCGGCCTCGGGCGAAGCCCAACCAATCCCGCATGATGCGTCGGGCCTCGTCTGGATCGCTCCATGTCGGGCTGATCGTCAAGGACACACGAATGCTGAGCGCCTGTTCTTCCCAGAGCCGCTGATAGAGCGCGACGCTGGTGGCATACGAACCATGGCCTTCATAGACGCTGGTCGTTCCGGCGGCATTGTAGACCCTCATGGATCTGCGAACCGCTTCAAGACGCTCGTCCCATGTAAAACCTGGCAAACTCCTCAGGAGATCGAATTCCAGGCTGGGGCGCTCGTTGTGTTCAATGAGAATGCCGTTGGGAACACCATCAGCCTCGCACACGATTTCAACACCCTCGCAGCGTGACGTCGTTCCTTGAAGAATCCCGGCACGCTCCAATGCCAGGCTGTTCAATGCTGACTGGGTCGGAACACGGCTCCATGAGCCGAACGGAGCCATGATGTAGACGGCATGGTCAGGAACGACGTTGTCAATTTCCCAACGATTTGGAAGCCGTCCTTCCGCGAGCGCCGACGGGCCATCCAGATAGTATGGAGCGGTTCCCGGCGGCATGGCGACGAGCCATTCGCCTTTCGGAGTTGCAGCGGCGGCCGCGGCTAGCCGCGACAGCACATCGTCGTGCGAACGGCACGCCGCCAGGCTGAGCCGGATGTCCTTGAGGCCCTCACGCTCCATATGAGCATGGGCGTCGATGAGTCCGGGAATAACGCAACGACCCTCAAGATCGAATGTCTCGGTGTCGGAGGGAAGATCTGCGACGATTTCGCTGTCGCGGCCCACCGCAACAATCCGGCCATTGCGAACCAGCATCGCTTCTGCCCGAGGCAGGGCAACATCCATGGTCACGATGTCTCCACCGTGCAGCAACAAAAGTGTGCTCATGGCTCATCCAGTTTGACTTCGTCCGAACAATCAACGCGCTTCGGCACCATACCAGGGAAAGATCTTGTCAAGCGCTGCTGCAAACAGTGCATCCGCAAGGAATCCCAACGCCCCCAGTGCCATCAATCCGACAAACATCATGTCGACCCTGAACACCAGGTGAGAAAAGGAAATGAGGTATCCAAGGCCACTGCTGGCGCCGACCAATTCGGCGGCAACCAGGATGACAAAAGCGACAGCCGTGGCTTGGCGCAGGCCAGCGATGATGAACGGCAGTGCTGCCGGCAAGACGACCTGCAACATGATTCCTGTCGGCGAAGCTCCCAGGCTCGCTGCCGAACGAACATAGATGCTTGGAACGTCGCGCACACCGATGAAGGTATTCACCCAGACGGGAAAGAACGTCCCCCAGGTGATCAGGGCGACCTTGGGTGTCTCACCCAGTCCGAACCAAACGATGGCCAACGGCACAAAGGCGATGGAGGGTATCGATCTCAAGCTGTGTAGAACGGGATCAGACAAGTCGCGCAACAGCGCCAGCCGCCCAGTGAGCAGGCCGACGAGGACGCCAGCGATGGAGCCCAGCACGAAACCGAAGATCGCTCTCTTGAGGCTCGACCACGCATGACCAGCAAGTTCGCCGCTGGCAACAAGGTCCCACAAGGTCCCAACCACCCCCGACGGCGGAGGAAACATCTGCAGGTTCACGCCGGGAACCACGCGTGGGGCAATCTCCCAGAAAATCAGGAACAAAACAACTCCGGCGACATTCAGCAATAGCCGTCGAATTCGGCGACGGCGGCGGCTTCGCAACAAGTCCCGTCGGAAGCGCTCCTCAATGCTCGTCAGAAGATCTGACGTCAATTCCTTTTGCTTGTCGGAGCGAGACGACAGGGAGGGTGTTGCCACTTCCTTCATTGCACGACGCCTCCCTGCTGATGGAAAATTCCGTTCACTGTTGCATAGAGTTGTCCAAACTCCAGATCACTTCGATTCCTTGGACGGGCAATTTCCACGTCTACGATTTTCTGTATCTGGCCCGGATTCGGTGACATCACAACAATGCGATCGCCGAGATAGACGGCTTCTTCTATGTTGTGCGTGATAAAGAAGATGGTGATGCCGATTTCCTCCCAGATACGCAGAAGTTCGGTCTGAAGAGAAGCGCGGGTCAGCGCGTCAACAGCCGCAAAGGGCTCGTCCATCAACAGTATTCTGGGGTGATTCACCAGAGCGCGCGCTACAGCCACGCGCTGACGCATGCCTCCGGAAAGCTCGAAGGGGTAGCGTCCGGCCGCATCTCCGAGACCAACAAGTTGCAGCGCCTCTCTTGCTCTCTCTCTTCGCTCGACTTTTGCCATACCCCGCATCTTCAGACCGAACTCAACGTTGCGGAGCGCCGTCAACCAGGGGAACAGGGCATACTCCTGAAAGACGACACCACGTTCTGGTGCCGGTCTCGTGATCGGTGCCTTGTCGAACCGAAGCTCACCGCGTGTGGGTTCGATGAAACCTGCAATCAGGTTCAGGAGCGTCGTCTTGCCGCAGCCGCTCGGGCCGATCGCACAAATGAACTCTCCGTCCCGGATCGATAGCGAGACGTCGAGAAGCGCCCAGGTGGATTCGCCTTCTGCCGACGGATAGAGCTTGGAGACGCTTTCTACTTCGACCACACCGTCATCAGGTCGAAGGCTCCTATTGGGTGTCATCCGAAAATCGAGCGACCTCAAGTTCCGGTGTAGCGCGTCTCACGCTCTTCTCTCGTCACCACTCAAAGCTAACCCGACAGAGTCACGCGTTCAGGGGCCAGATTTTGCAAGGCGTCCTCGTAGACCGCGTTCCTGAAGAGGGTACGCAGGTCGCCGTCGTAAGGTGCCGCGATCCCCTGACCAATCGCCCATTCTGCCTCCGCAACCATGACGTCCACGAGACCGTCATCGAGCGTCACCCCGATGTCCAGCAAGTCCATCCCTATGGTGGTGTCGTCCGTGGATGTTGCGGTGCGCTCGGCAACATATTCGATCGCCTGCGAACGGTCCGTGTTGATCAACTCTTCCGCGTCCAGAAGACTCTGCACGGCACGTTCGACAGTTTCGGGAGATTCTTCAACCAAACTGCTGTTGGCCACAAAGACCAGGCGATAGGCCCAGATCTTCTCTATACCCTCCCTGTCCAGCACGACAATGTCGTCTCCTGCCTGGTCCTGAGCGGCGATGGCCGTCAGCCAGTCCCACGCAAAGGCATCGACATCGCCACGAACAACCGCGGTGACCATTTCAGGACCGCCCATGTTCACCAGTTCTACATCGCTCAACGTCATGCCATGAAGCGCCAGCCATTGATTCAGGAAGAAATGGCCACTCGTGCCAATCTTCGTGGCAATCTTTCTGCCCATGAGGTCCGAAGGTTTGGATACGCCCATGCTCTTGTTCGCAGCGACCAGCATTTCCCTGGATGAGCGGCTGAAATCAGCCACAATTCGAGGTTCCAATCCACGCATCAATGCGAGCAATGTCGGGCTCTGCGTAGTTGTGCAAAAGTCGGCGCTCTCCGTCAGCACGGCGTCAAGCGCAAGACGTCCAGCTGTAAACTTGGCGACGCTTGCGTCCAAACCGTTCTTGTTCCACAACTCGGCGGCATCGGCTGTGTAGACCACGGCCCATCCGTGTCCCTCGCTCTCTGCGATGGTAATCGCGGTTTCGGCCCGCGCTGGCCCAATCACGGAAGGCACGACTGTCGCCAGTCCGAGGTAACCTCCAGCTTTCAGCAAGTGACGACGGGAAATCATGTCCAAATCCTCCCAGTTCGAACATAGCCTTGGCTCTTGAGACGGCCAAACTACGTCATGTGGACCATAAGTGTACCACATTCGGTACCATTGTGCATTGCCGCACTCATCCTGCAGAAGGATCTGGGCATCGTTCGTGCCGAGTTCCTCATGTCGTGACCACGGCGTGGCGTGATAGGAGCTCTTCGAGAGCGCGTTTGGCCGCAACCCGCCGCGCCTCGTGCTGACGAAAAACGCGCACCAGAAGGACGTGTCCCGGATGTTCCCCTCGGATGTCGGCGATGATCGGGGCGAGAGACCGCCGGACCGCGTGTGGCTCCGTTTGCTGGTTGCGGGTTTCGCGCTCCCCGACGTGGACGGTAAGGGACTTCTTGTACTGCGTTGTGTCCGAAATCTCCGGAGGCCCGATGGTGTGCCGCGAGGCGGTCAAGCTCGAAGCTGCACGCGGGCCCGGTGCCACTGTCCAAGATATCAAGGATGCGTGGAAGCGATCGGAACAGATCAGGGAGTGAAGCGCTCATCCCTGCCGCTGATTCGCCGGATGCGACTGAAGAGAGGATCGTCGAAGCGGTCCGCGGCGAAGGGTTGGAGGTCGATTGCGGGGTGCCTCCCCGCTGCCAGTTCGGCAATGATGGCGGCGGTGCCGGCGGCACCGATCATGCCCTGATGGCCGTGCCCGAACGCAAACAGGACCTGGGGGTGACGTGGCGCGCGGCCCAGAATGGGGAGGCTGTCGGGAGTACAGGGTCTCTCTCCCATCCAGACCGTGTGCCTTTCGGTGTCGAGAGAGGGCAGGGCAAGCCGTGCCTGACTCAAGAGCGCATCGCTGCGAAGAGGGTTCACAGGTGCGCCCGGACGGGCGAATTCGACGGTACCACCGATGCGGATGCCCATCTCCATGGGCACGATGCTTGCTGCCGCATCGACGGGCATGATGACGGTATTGAGAGCGATTCCTGGTTCCTGGAATGTCACATGGTAGCCACGCTGCGAGGCGAGGGGCACTCTGTAGCCCAGATCCGCAAGAAGACGTGTCGACCACACGCCAGCGGCGACGATGGCCATGTCGTGGCGGCGGAGGGTTCCGCCGGTTTCGATCAACGCCTGACCGTCGACCGCAAGCCGACCGACGTTTTCGATCACAACCTTGCCACCGCTTCGGGAGAAGTGGTCGGCAAGGCCGGAGACCAGGCGATGGGGGTTCGTCGTGTGGCCGGTTTCGGGAAGAAACGTGCCATGCGTGAACTCTGTCGAGAGTGCCGGCTCAAGGTCTCGCAGTTCCTGCGGCCCGAGGAATTCGACGATGTGACCTGAGCGCTTGCGCAACTCCGTGGCAAGGCTGTTGTTCAGCCTCTCTGCCGGGCCCGAATCGACATAGAGCATACCCTTGTTCACCACCAGGGATTCCAGGCCGGCTTCCCTCAGAAGAGGTCTCAGCAGTGTGAGCGTCGGACCGTTGAGGGTGGCCAGGGCAGCCGAGATGGCGCGGACCCTGTCCTCCCGGCCGGCGCGCGCGAAGGCGGCGAGCCAAGGCAGCAACCGGAGACCCTGGCGCCAGTTCATGTGGAACGGTGCTGCCGGATCCATGAGCCAGCCGGGAACGCTGGAAAGAAGGCCGGGCATGGAAACC
>JAJEBJ010000356.1 GCA_022822575.1 Alphaproteobacteria bacterium
CATTTCCGTGTTCTGGGCCTGCTCTGTCAGTTCCGAAAGGAGGCCATTGGTACCCGTCGCGATCACAAGCTCACCGGAAGCCAGCGCCTGCGCCTGCTCCGTGTGCGATGTTGTGTACAGGCGGTTGAGCGGTATCTGCTCCCTCAGCGCGTCCTCGCACTGGATGCGTTCCGCTTCGTTCATGTTCCAGGGATCGATACCCAGGGTGAGAGCCGCGATTGCAAAGGCCTCGTAGGAGTAATCCGATATGGAAACACGACCGGCATACTTCTTGTCCCACAGGGCCTTCCAGGTCTGATCCTCCGGATTTGCGTACTCGGGCGCCAGGTCCGTGCGAATGATGATCGAGGTCTGCCCCCAGTCCTCCGGGACGTAGAGCCGTTGGCCGTCAACCACCGAGTTCGGGGCATTCTTGAAGACCTCGAAGACGTCCGGCCAGTTGCTCAGCAGAGAGGTGTCGATGGGCGCCAGCAGACCAGCATCGTTCCAGAGCTTGAGGGACGGACCGCACGGAAAGGTCACGTGGGGGTTAAAGCCGGCTCTCATCTTGGCGAAGGCCTCGTCCTCATCGGCGAAAAACGTGTACGTCGGCTCCGAACCATATTCGGCAATATAGTGGACCAAGAACTCGGGCGCGTCGTAGCCAACCCAGGTGAAGAACACCGGGTGTTCGTCCGCTGTCTCGGCGAGGGCGCCACCTCCCATCGTTGCCACGGCGGTGGTACCGATGCCAAAGGACGCCATGATTCGGTGCGCCTGGCGGCGGGTCAGCCTTCCATCGCAAAGAAGGTCATGAAACCTCGTCGTTTCCATCAGCGGTCTGAATGTCATCGTCTTCTCCTCGCGTTGTACTGTTGCCAGAAAAGCCATCTCCCTCAGACAGCATGCTCTTTCCATGGTGTCTGATTCGGGACCAGCCGGCAACTCTCGGGCTGTTTTGTCGGACCGGTCTCGTGCCCCCCTGTGCCTATGGCGTCCGGACTCATTGGGTTGTGTCTTCGCAAGTATTGTCGTCATGCGACCCGTGACAAGGTCCATGCCTCCGTCCGGTCATCGTGGTCTGGGATCTGATGCACCAACGTTGTTGCGGTGCGACGATCGGAACCGGAAACCGCTTGCAATCAACCCCGTGTAAGGGAGTTCTTCGCCTCGCCGCTGCTACCGGATGTTCCATCCTGATGACACGCGGTTCTCGCCCGGATTGTCGCGCTGTACATGGGAGAAGTTGACAGATGATGATCACCGCCATTGATGGCGTCGAAGGCCGAGCGGTCGCAGACTACCTCGTCATCGTGTCCGGTGAGGCAGTGAAGGGCACGACTCCGTCTGGTGACACTTTCGCTGGCATCACCGGTCTCGTTGGAGGACGAGTTGCGCAAGGGGAAGGACGCGGCCATCGGACAGATGAGCAAAGACGCAAGCGCACTCGGAGCCGATGCCTTCGTCAGTGTTGATGTCTAAGAACACTTCGGCGTTGGCAATCGGTCCATGCGCATGGTCACCCGGCGGTGCGGCTGCGCTGATCAGTGTTCATTAGTAACGTCGACTGCAATCCGTTGCTGATGCGGGAGGAGGGTGTTTGGCCTGTCGGCGAACGCAAGCGGGTACATTCAGCGGCCCTTGATCCTCGCAAGTTCGCGAGGTCAGGCACTTCGGCACAGAAGGTATCCGCCTGAGCGCTCTGGCGCATACCCACGGTCGTCACGTCGATTCCGCGAAGCCATCCATGTCTTCTCCCCGGCAATCGTCAGCAGCCCTCACCACGGCTACGTCATGACCGGTTCGATGACATGGAGCTCACGGCGGAATGGAACGTCGCAGGGATCGATCTCCGTGCCGAGTTCACGAGCATAGCGGTGCCCCTCGTAGACGGCAGTGGCGATGATGCCCGGCGCCTGGCAATCGCCAATCCGGCGCACGGAGCGGATGCCGGTATCGGACCTGCCTTCGAGCGCCTGCACCACCTCATGGTAGAGGTCGTCTTCCGGCAGGCGCGCCGTCACCATGACGACGCCGTCGACCGGCAGCGTCGCCTCGCGATTCCGCAAGCTGTCATGCAGCAGCGCCTGTCCGCTCTCCACGGCGAGAAGGGTCGTGTTGGCATGGAGATCCACGCCGGCGCCATGAAGGCGTTCCTGGTTCGCCTCGTGTTCCAGCGTGTGGACGAGCCAGGCGGCGACCGTCGCCATAGGCGTCACCAGGCTCACGTCGTATCCTTCCGTACTCAGCAGTTCTGCGAGCACGCTGGCCATGTAGTAGTGGTCGTCGTCGAACAGCAACACCCTGCGTCCCGGTGGCCGGCGACCTGCCAGCATGTCGTCGGGCGTGAGGACGTGTGCCGCGTCACTCCCGGGCACGGGTGAGGTGAGGCGGCGGCCGCAGCCGTCGCGCCGCCATGAGGCACCGGTCGCGATCGCCACGTGATCGGCCCCGAGTTCGAGAATCTGCTCTGCCTCAAGACGGCTCGAGCGGTAGATGTCGACATTGGGCATGCGTTGGATCTGGCTCATCCGATAATCGCGCACACGGGCCCAGGCAGCGAGCCCAGGGAGCCGGCTCTCTAGGGTGACACGCCCGCCGAGTTCTTCCTGCGCTTCGGCCAGTGTGACACGGAATCCCCGCAATCCGGCTGCACGCGCGGCTTCGAGTCCTGCAGGTCCGGCGCCGACGACGAGCAGGTGGGCGTCCGTATCTGCCGGTGGCAGGGTTTCCGGGTGCCAGTCCTTGCGCCACTCCTCGCCAAACGTCGGATTCTGGGTGCAGCGCGCCGGCGCCGTCATCTGGGTCCAGCCGATGCAGACATTGCAGCCGATGCATTCGCGGATGTCGTCAAGCCGGCCTTCCTCGACCTTTTTCGGCAGAAACGGATCGGCGATCGATGGCCGTGCGGCGCCGATCAGGTCGACGATACCGCGGCGAATCGCCGAGACCATGGCGTCAGGCGACGTGTAGCGTCCGACAGTGGAGACCGGCTTGGTGGTCATCTGCTTCACGAAGGCGACATAGTCCTCCTGGTAGCCTTCCGGCGCGAACCGAGACGTCTTCGAATCGTTCGTCCAGTCGCTGACGTTGACATCCCACAGGTCCGGAAGTTCGGCCATCATCTCGACCGCCTCGCGACCCTCGGCGTGCCACTCGAGACCGTCCGGTCCCATCATCTCGTCAACGGCAAAGCGCACCACGACTCCGGTGGTGTCACCGACCGCTTCGCGTGTCTCCTCAAGCAGTTCGCGGAACAGGCGCAGCCTGTTCTCGAGACTGCCGCCGTATTCGTCGGTCCTCTGGTTGTGGCGACGTGCCAGAAAGTGGCTCGGTACCGTCCCGTCGTGCCCGGCATAGACGATGACAATGTCGAAGCCGATATCGCGTGCCCGGATGGCGGCCCGCCTGTGGGCGCGGCGGTACTCCCGGATATCCGCGAGATCCATGGCGCGCGCCTGGATTGGCGCAAGACTCCAGTTCGCCGGCCGGTGCATCGGGCCGATCGGAATCTCCCGGCTGTAGAGATTCGGCGTATCGTGACCGTTGTGGACGAGTTCGATGCCGGCGAGGCTTCCGTACCGGTGCACCTCGTCGGCCATGCGGCCCAGATAGACTTCGTCGCTGGCATCCCACATGTTCGTCTCTGCGTAGGGCGAGGCGTCTCCGCTGGCCAGAAAGTCGCACTGTTCGGTGCAGACAATTCCCCAGCCGCCTTCGGCCTTCGCACCCCGCATGCCGATCATGGCGTTGGGATAGACCCGGCCCATGCCGTTGCAGTGGGGCACCTGGTAGAACCTGTTGGGCGCGGTGACCGGGCCTATCGCAAGCGGCTCGAACAGGATGTCGTAACGGGGATCGCGGGTCACAGGTCGTCCTCCAGGTTTGTGCTCATGGGCCGTGGTGCGGGCGTTGTCCGCGCAGGTGGTGGGGGCAGTGTTCACCCGTACCGAGGACTGCCACCATGGCTGTCCAGGTCTCGACCTGGTGTTCGACGAACGCCTTGCCATATCTGCTTTCCAGGCCGGAGCGTGCGGCGCCTGTCAGAAAGTCGAGTTCGCTACGGCTCACGTCCCTGTACCAGGGATTGCGGTTGGTCAGGCTCACGTTCACGAATCCTGCGCCCTTGAGGGCCGCCTCGTAGCGGTCCGGAGAGGCCATGGAGAAGTCGAGCCCCTCAAGTTCGATGTAACGTGCCATCCCGGGGCTCGGCGTGTCATCGTGGGAAATCAGCCAGTCCGAGGCAGCGAACCAGCCGCCGGGCTCCAGGACGCGGAACACCTCGCGGGCAAGCATGTCCTTGTCCGCGACATGAATGATGGCATCCTTGGAAAAGACAACATCAAAGCTCCGATCGGCAAACTCGAACGGGCCGGGTTCCACCTGCCGTATCGTCACCCGATCGGCGGCGCCCGCCTCGCGGGCGCGCTCACGCGCCGCATTGCAGGCCGGCGCCTCGACGTCGATGCCTGTGACGTTAGCCGCGCCGTGATCGAGTGCCAGCGAGAGCGTGATACCGCCTGATCCGCAACCGATGTCGAGAACGCGGGCTCCATCGAGGTCGAGACCCTCGAGGATGCGCGCGACCTCGTCAGGTCCCCCGGGCGAGAGGTATCCGCTCCCCCACACCTCCTCGAGAAAGGTGATGTAACTGTCGTCGTAAAGCTCTTCGTCCACGATCTCCTCCATCAACTCCCTGGACGTGACAGTCCGTACGTCCGTTCAGGATGCCGCGTTGTCGAGTCACCGACCGGAACCAGTGTCACTGTCGGGTCACGTTCCCGAAACTTCTGGAACGGCGACGTCATCCTCCGCCCTGGACCCTGGCGTCCTCCATTGTCCCCACCTTGCTGCGGCCAGCCCGCCAGGAAGGCTCCGGCGGTGTGCTGACCCACGCAGGACAGTCACCCCGGTAATAGCCGCACCGGTCGTCGCCGACGCCATGGGTCATGTAACCCATCAGCGCCCGCAGGCGAGGTCCGTAGCGGGCCGCGATCTCGGGCGGTGTCGTCAGGTACTGGTTTTCTTCCGGTCGCAGCCAGCCGAGGCAGTAGCTGTTGACAAGACCGAGACGTGGCGCACTGCTCCGGTTGGCACCGCCGCCGTGCCATGTCGAGCCGAGGTAGAAGAGCGCTGAACCCTTCGGGATTTCGGCAACGGCCCAGCGGGATATGTCCGGCAGATGCCACGCGCGGACGTAGCGGTGGCTGCCGGGAATCACCCGGGTCCCGCCGTTCTCCTTCGTGAAGTCGCACAGGGACCACAAGACGCCAAGGACCAGTTCCATGCCGGCGATGTCGATGGGGTAGACAGTGTCGTCACGGTGCAATGCCTGGTCTGATTCGCCTGGCATGATCTCGATAGCCGTCAGGCTGCTGATCCGGTAGGTCTCGGCAAACGGCAGGAGAATCCGGTTGGCAACGGCGACGACGAGGTCGTGATCCACGAGTGCGGCCGCACCCGGCGCCGTGGACAATACGCCACCGCAGCGGTGCGTCAGGTCTCCGTTGAAGGCGCTGCGTGATTTCAGGCCCTCGGCATCGAGCCGGGGTCGCAGTTCGCTGGCCACGGTGTCTGCCAGATCCGGAGGAGCGAGGTTCTTCACGGCAACGGTACCGTCGCGTTGCAGGATGTTCGCGACGGTATCGGCATCGGCAGTGCGATCGAGTACGGTGAGGTCCATCGTGGTCTCCTTGGGTCGAGGCAGGGTGTGCGTGCCTTTCGTCGGACCTTACCACGACACGGCCAGCCCCACACCGCGGACACATCCTCTTATCCTGCAGGGTCCCTGTTGTCTTCCGTTTCACGCGTCGCCGGCGTTTCCGGTTCGTGCCCATGAGGTGGCCTACCCCCGGCGTCATGCGAAATTGGACATCGTAAGGGAGTTGGCGACCACGCGCGCCCGGGATTGCCTCGGCAATCCGTTCCCGCGATAATCTGCGCGGAGGAAGAATGCACGGTTACCAAAGCACGCAGGCAGCCAGAACGGCCGCCACTCTCGAGTCCATGTCCGCCATGGCGGCAGACGGCAATGCCGGATGGGTGACGCTGCCGGCGGATGCGTACTGCAATCCGGACATCCATGCCCTTGAGATCGAGAGGATCTTTAGGGCGGGATGGATCGCTGTCGGCCGGACCGACGAGGTCCGCGAACCGGGCAGCTACCTTGCCCGCGAGATCGTCGGGACGCCGGTCGCCATGGTGCGCGATCAAAAGGGGCGTCTCAGGGTCTTTGCGAACATCTGCCGTCACCGCTGGATGAAACTTCTCGAGGGGAAGGGACGCAAGGCCGTCATCACCTGTCCCTATCACGCCTGGGTCTACGGTCTCGACGGATGTCTGCGCCGGGCGCCGGGCATGGAATGCCATCCCGAATTCGATGCCGCCGCCACCCGCCTGGAAGAGCTCTCTTTCGAGGTCTGGCATGGATTCGTTTTCGTCAATCTCGACGGTCGTGCCGATCCTCTGGCGCCGCGTCTGACGGGCGTTGAAGAGACGGTCCGCCCCTATGGCCTCGACAACTGGTTCACCGCACGCACCCTGGACCTCGGAGAGGCTCCCTGGGGCTGGAAGGTGATGCAGGACAACGGCGAATGCTACCACCACGAAGGATTGCACCCGGAAACCTTCCAGACCGTCTTTCCCGGCGAGAGATCCGGCACGACCTGTGGCGACGACTGGATACTGCAGTGGAGTCCGGCGCGCGAGGAGAGCCTGGAAACA
>JAJEBJ010000215.1 GCA_022822575.1 Alphaproteobacteria bacterium
GCGCAGGTCCTCGAACAGTCTCCCTTCCTCCCCGTGGACCCGCAGCAGATGCAGGACCCAGCCTTCAAGGAGCGCACCACGTTCTTCGGGCGAAACTGGCCCGTGGATTTTCTTCACCGCCCGCACCAGGCCCGGATCGGCCCAGTAGAGCTTTGGATGATGGCGTTCGCGCACCCGCAACCGCGGCTGGAAGGCAGGCAGGCGGAAAACAACCAGGGTGTCTTCAAGGATGTCCAGATAGCCCTCAACGGTGGTCCGTGCGACACCGCAGTCACGTGCAAGGCCTGAGACGTTTATGACCTGTGCGTGACAGAGAGCCGCAATGGGCAGGAATCGTGCAAAACCTGGCAGGTTCCTGACGAGTCCCTCGGCCCGGATTTCTTCGCGGAGATAGAACAGGGCGTAGCTTTCAAGCACCGCACGTCTGTCTTCCGCAATCCAGACCAGAGGGATAGTCCCCGTGTCGAGTGCGGCATCGAAATCAAAGTCATCGCCGAGTTCAGCGGGAGTGAGGGGATGCATGGTCCTGTGCAATGCCCGGCCAGCGAGCAGGTTGACACCGGCTGCCTTGAGCTTGCGTGCGCTCGATCCAAGGAGGACAAAGTTGAGCTGGTGCGCCTCGATATGGCGATGCACCTCGTTGAGGAGATTGGGAAGGCGCTGGATTTCGTCGACCACCACCCAACTGCCGGGTTTCGCTGCCTGCAGATCCCGGGCGAAGAGGAATGGATCGACGAGATAGTCCTGGTAGCGCGCCTCATCGAGGAGATCGATCCAGAGTGCATCGGGAAACTGCCATCGCGCCCAGGTACTCTTGCCTACCCCACGCAGGCCGAGCAGGAAGAAACTCTGTCCGGGCGTGGAAATCAGTCGAGGGTAAGACTTTTCTGACATCTTATCGTCATTTTGCTATGTATAATGACGGCAAGGTTTCAGGTCTATGCTCGCGAGTCAACAGGTACTCGCTGTTCCAAACACCACGCCACACGCCGGATGTCGAACTGAACCGGACAGCCTGAGACCGGGATTGGCCGACCAATCGAAGACGAGCCATCCACTGACGGCAAATCAGCTTGGCTGCAGGTCCTGCTATCAATGTCGTGGTGTGTCCTCAGTGCGGTGAAAGACAGGCTCTGGTGCGGTACCCGGTCGCGAAGCTCCTTGGACAGTCTGCCCTCCTACCCTCGTTGGATCCGCGGCGGATACAGGACCCGGCCTTCAAGGAGTACGACGCCATGACAGTCTAGCAGCCAAACACGCGCCGGCCGCCGTCATCCGGATCGTCATCGGCTGCAATCCAGTCTCTCCGGGAGTCATGGTGATGCCTTGATGCCTTCGGCGATCTTCTCGGCAATGGCGATCGTCGTGATGTTCGTGTTGGCCCGCGGGATGGTTGGCATCACCGAAGCATCGACGACCCTGAGGCCGGCGAGAGTTCGCACCCGACAGGCCGCATCGACAACGGCCATCCTGTCACCGTTCGGGCCCATGCGGCAGGTGCCGCTGACATGCCAGCTCGGCCACACCGACTGCCTGATCCACTCCTCCAGCGCGCCGGCATCCCCTGCGAGAGCATCGAGACCGCGGCGGCCTGTCAGGCGAGTGCGCAGGATGCGGCGACCGACGGCACCCGAGTCATGCAGCAGCCGTGCAGTTCCGGTCTTCAGCCATGTCGCAATCGACGGCACCATCATGCGCCGCACCGCGTCGGAGTAGCCAGCTGGGAACCACATGGTCACCTGATCTCCCACCACCTTTCTCGTGATGATCCTGTGCAGCCGGCGAAACCCGTCTGCAAGGCGACGGAGGTCGCGTTCGTCCGACAGCATGGCAAGGTCGACACGCGGTTCGTCGAACGGAGATGGGGTTTTGAGACGCACGCTTCCTCTCGAACAGGGCTTGTTCACGACGACCAGCATCGTGCCGACCGCCTGGCCAAAGGGATGCCATCCGGCCGAATTGGTCGGCATGAAAAACATGTCGCCTGGAGGCGCGCCTACCAGACCGGACGAAAAGCGGGCTCCGAAGTAGATGTGCCTGCGCTGGCCGGCGGACACCCTCGCACCCGGTTTCAGGCAGGCCGCCACGCTGATGCTGGGATGCTCCATCAGGTTTTCCCCGACACCGGGGAGGTCGGTCACAACCGGGATACCCAGGGCCTTCAGATGATGGCCGTTGCCGATACCTGCACGCAGCAGGAGACCCGGCGAGTGAAGGGCCCCGGCACAGATGATCACCTCCCCTGCCCTCAACGCGATCGTTTCGCCGTCCCGAATCGCGTGGATGCCAACCGCACGCCCATCCTCGATCTGGATGCCGGTGACCATGGTTCCTGGAAGAATCTCGAGATTGGACCGCCGCCGTGTCGCCGCATCGAGATAGCCGATGGCGGTCGACACGCGGCGTCCATACTGGTTGGAAAGCGGCATGGGGAAACAGCCGTCACTGTCGGTGCCATTGATGTCCTCAAGAAAGGGCAGGCCGTCGTCCTCCATGGCCTCGAGCACGGCGCGGCTGAACCCGGCCCAGGCGCCCGGGAAAAGACGTCTCACCGGAATCCGCCCCTCCCGACCATGCCTGTTGCCAGCGAAGTCGACATCCCGCTCAAGGCGATTGAGGTAGGAGAGCAAGTCGTCGTGGCCCCATCCGGCAAGGCCCATGTCCTTCCATTCATCGTAGTCACCCGTCATGCCGCGCACGGCAAACTGGCCATTGATGCTGGAACCGCCGCCCATGACGCGGGCCTGCTCGAATCGCGATGCCCTGACGCAAGGGTCATCGTCCGGCGAGCGGTTGAAGACGCGAAGATCGGGCCAGTGGAAACGAGGATCGAAATAGGCGAACCCCGGATAGCTGTCGAGGATCACGTCCGGAACATCTTCCGGGGGTGTGTCCTCTCCGGCTTCAACGAGGGTGACATGGCACCGGGGGCGTTCCGAAAGGCGGTTGGCGAGCACCGCACCCGCCGACCCGCCGCCGACAATCACGAAGTCACGCACATCCGGCACCGATTCCACGCTTCCGGCCCGTCGTTGCGACATGGACCGGCCCACACTGCGGACTTAAGCTAGCGGTCGCGGTGTCGCTTGCATAGCCGCCGTCAGCGGAGACCTCCTTCCATGTCGTCACGCTCGATCGGCGTCATCGGTGCAGGAATCATCGGTACTGTCACCGCCTGCTTCCTCAAGCGCGACGGGCATGACGTCACCCTCTATGAGCGCGAGGCGCCAGGCTCGGCGGCATCCGGCGGCAACTCCGGAGTGTTGTCTCCGGCAGGGGTGGTCCCGGTCTCCATGCCCGGTCTTCTTTCCAAGGTTCCTGGCTGGCTCATGGATCCAGCAGCGCCATTCCACATGAACTGGCGCCAGGG
>JAJEBJ010000365.1 GCA_022822575.1 Alphaproteobacteria bacterium
GTGCGCCGCGCCATGGCGGAAGACCTCGGCGTCACGCTCAACGATCTTTACCGCACGGAATGGGACGCCTTTACCAGTCTCGTTCTCTCTCCCGGTGTTCCACTGACCCATCCTGCTCCGCACCCCTTGGTGGCGCGGGCGCTGATCACCAGGATCGAGATCGTCGGTGACATGGAGCTCTTCGCCAGATCGCGTCCACCCGGCCGGGTGGTGGGAGTGACAGGCACCAACGGCAAGTCGACGACATCGGCGCTCGTAACGCATCTTCTGAAGGCCGCCGGCCGGGAGGTTCAGCTGGGTGGCAACATCGGTGTCCCGGTGCTTGATCTCGAAGCGGGAAGCGATGACGGGATCTACGTTCTCGAACTGTCATCCTTTCAGCTTGATCTCATTCGTTCGCTGGTGAGCGATGTCGCCGTGTTGCTCAACATCGCACCCGACCACATCGAACGTCACGGTGACTTCCCGAACTACATTGCTTCCAAGACGCGCATCTTCACCCGGCGCGCCTCATCGCAGACAGCGATCATCGGTGTCGACGACGACATATGCCGGCGCATCCATTCCGAACTAGCCGGGCGTCGCGGGCGGACGGTCGTTCCGGTGTCGGCGCAACGCGTCATAAGGCGGGGTGTCCGGATTCACGACGGTGTTCTCATTGACGACCTCGAGGGCGACGCTGTCGAGATCGCGGATCTTGCCTCCCTGCCGTCGTTGCGGGGCGTCCACAACATGCAGAATGCGGCCGCCGCCTTTGCCGTCATCCGCACCCTCGGAGTCGATGGCAGGGACGTCGCCGATGCCTTTGCGACCTTCTCCGGGCTGGCCCATCGCCAGGAGGTGATCGCCGACATCAACCGCGTGACCTTCGTCAATGACAGCAAGGCCACGAACGCCGAGTCCGCAGCCCGGGGACTGTCCTGTTTCGACAACATCTACTGGATCGCCGGGGGCCGCGCCAAGGACGGCGGCATCGCCACCCTGTCGGCCTATTTCCCGAGGATGGTCCATGCCTTCCTCATCGGCGAGGCGGCGGGCGCCCTGGCGCAGACTCTCGACGGGCAGGTGCCCTTCACCAACTGCGGTGACCTCGAGAGTGCGGTTGCCAAGGCAACCGAGATGGCGCTCTCCGACCGGAGGTCCGGGGCCGTGGTCCTGTTGTCGCCGGCCTGTGCCTCCTTCGATCAGTTCTCCAGCTTCGAGGAGAGAGGGGACCGGTTTCGGGAGCTTGTCCTCGCCGAGGTGAAGGACCGCGCCGATAACCCGGTTGCAACCGCCAGGGCGCCGACGCGCAAGACGCGTGGCACGACCGGCAGGGACGCGCCATGACCACCTTCGATCGCACGGACAGAAGCATGGTGGCCCGCTGGTGGTGGACCATCGATCGCTGGAACATGACGGCCCTGTTCATCCTCATGGTCTTCGGAGCCATCCTGATTCTCGCCGCCAGCCCACCGGTGGCCGAACGCATTGGTGTCGATGCCTTCCACTTTGCCGAGCGGCAGTTTCTGTTCCTCGTTCCGGCGGTGGCCATCCTGGTGAGCCTGTCCCTTCTCGATCCCGTTCAGGTCCGGCGGGCCGGTCTCTCCCTCATGATCATCTCCCTCGCCCTTCTGGTCGTAACCCTTCTGGTCGCGGCGAAGACCAAGGGCGCACAACGCTGGATCCCCCTCGGTGCCTTTTCGCTCCAGGCGTCCGAATTTGCCAAGCCGGCCCTTGCCATCACCACGGCATGGCTGCTGGCCACGGGCAGGATTGTCCCCGGATTTCCGGGAATCCTCCTCTCGTGTGCCCTGACGGCGATCGTCGCCGGCCTGCTGGTCCTGCAGCCCGACTTCGGGACCACCTTCATCGTGCTTGCCGTCTGGGGCAGCCAGCTCTTCCTTGGCGGCCTGCCCTTCCTCGTCGTGGCCGCTGTGGCCGTGGCGGCGGTTCTCGGCCTCTTCATCGGCTATCAGCAGTTCGACTATGTCAGGGATCGCATCAACGGCTTCTTCAATCCGGAGTCCGTCGACACCTACCAGATCGAGATGTCGCTCCGGTCCTTCCAGTCCGGCGGCCTCAAGGGCCGCGGACCGGGAGAAGGTGTGGTCAAGGACCATCTGCCGGATGCCCACTCGGACTTCATCTTTGCCGTCGGTGGCGAGGAGTTCGGGCTCATCGCCTGCCTGGTGCTGGTGTCGCTCTATGCCTTCGTGGCGCTGCGTGGATTCGTGCGCCTGCGCCACGAGAGGAATCTCTTCGTGCTCCTTGCGGTGGCCGGCCTGGTCATCCAGTTCGCCGTACAGGCCGTGGTCAACATGGGGGTTGCCCTGAGGCTGCTTCCGACCACCGGAATGACGCTGCCCTTCGTTTCCTATGGCGGCTCATCGCTGTTCGCCATGGCCATCGGCATGGGCCTGATGCTCGCGCTGACGCGTCAGCGCCCGAACCGGGGGCGGCCATCATGAGCATTCGTGTCATGATTGCGGCCGGTGGCACCGGAGGACACCTGATTCCGGCGCTCGCCGTTGCCGGTGAACTGATGCGCCGGGGCCATGACGTTACTGCCGTGACCGACCGACGAGGCTCCGCACTGGCGCGCCGGATCAGCGACATTCCGGTGCGTGAGGTGAAGGCGGCCAGTCCGTCCGGCCGGACAATCGCCGGCAAGGTCGCGGCCGGCATCACCATGCTGGCTGGTTGTGCCGGAGCGCTCCGCCTGATCCATGCCGAAAGGCCGGCGGTCGTGGCAGGGTTCGGCGGCTATCCGACGATCCCCCCCCTTGTTGCAGGGCAGTTTCTCGGCGTGCCGGTGCTGGTTCACGAACAGAACGCAGTTCTCGGGCGGGCCAACCGCTTTCTCGCCCCCAGGGCCAGGGTGGTGGCCACCTCCTTTGCCCAGACACGACCGGTCGCGGCGCGACGCACGGTCACCGTGGGTGTGCCGGTCCGCGACTCCATTGCGGCCCTTGGCCGCGTCGCGTACCGGCCGCCGGAACCGGAAGAGGATGTCAATCTCCTTGTGGTCGGAGGAAGCCAGGGCGCCGGGATCTTCGGCACCCTGCTGCCTGAAGCCGGACAGCACCTCGATGGAGCCCTGCTGCGACGCCTCACGGTTGTGCAGCAGTGCCGGGAGGAAGACGTCGGGCGCACCGCGGCGGCCTGGCGGGCTCTCGGCGTGACGGCGCTGGTGGCGCCATTCTTCGAGGAAATGGCCGGACACCTCGCGCGTGCGCACCTGGTGGTGGCCCGGGCAGGGGCCTCGACAATTGCCGAACTCGCGGTGTCGGGCCGGCCGTCGGTCCTGGTTCCGTTTCCCGGGGCGGCGGACGACCACCAGAGGGAGAATGCCAACGTTGTCGTCAACGCCGGTGGCGGATGGCTCGTCGACGAGAAGGAAGCGGACGCCCGCTCTCTTGCCACACATCTTGAATCGCTCCTGACCTCGCCAGGGGAATTGACGCGCGCTGCCGGCAACGTGCGCCGCCTTGCCCGCGCCGATGCAGCGGCGGCGCTGGCCGAGGCGATTGAGAACCTCGCCGCCGGCAATGGCCGCGCCTGCCGGGTGCTGAAGGAGCAGGAGGCATGATCCGCGCACCGGACGTCATGGGACCCGTGCACTTCGTCGGCATCGGTGGCATCGGCATGAGCGGCATCGCCGAAGTGCTGCACAACCAGGGCTATTCGGTTCAGGGGTCCGACATTGCGGAAAGCGCCTCGGTGAACCGTCTGCGCCGTCTCGGCATCCCGGTGGCCATCGGCCATTCCGGCGACAATGTCGGGAAGGCGAGTGTGGTGGTTGTCTCCTCGGCCATCGCCGCCGACAACGCGGAAGTCGTCGAGGCCCGGCGCACATGGATTCCTATCGTGCGCCGCGCCGAGATGCTGGGCGAACTGATGCGCCCGGTCGATTCAATAGCGGTCAGCGGCACCCATGGCAAGACCACCACCACGTCACTGGTGGGCTGGATGCTGGAGTGCGCGGAACTCGATCCGACGGTGATCAACGGCGGCATCGTCAACGCCTATGGCGCCAACACCCGCATGGGCAAGGGTGGCTGGATGGTGGCCGAGGCCGACGAGTCCGACGGCAGTTTCCTGCAGCTGCCGATGACCGCCGCGGTCGTTACCAACATGGACCCCGAGCACCTGGAGAGTTACGGGTCGTTCGACGCCGTGCGAGAGGCCTATGCGCGCTTTATCGGCAACATTCCGTTCTATGGCTTTGCCGTGCTGTGCATCGATGATGCCGATGTCCATTCACTCGTCGCTCGGGTGACGGATCGCCGTATCATCACCTATGGACTGGGTGCCCAGGCGGATGTGCGCGGGACCAGACTGCGCCTCACCGGGACCGGTTACCGATTCGATGCGGTGCTCACGGACCGCAGGACACATGTGGCGCACACCCTGGGCGATCTCGATCTGCCGATGTGGGGCCGCCACAACGTCACCAACGCACTCGCCGCCATCTCGGTGGCCCGGGAACTCGGCATTGACGACGATACGGTAAGACGTGCCCTTGCCAGCTTTGCCGGGGTACGGCGGCGCTTCACCCGTACCGGTGAAGCGCGCGGGGTCACGGTCATCGACGACTACGCCCACCATCCCGTCGAGATTGCCGCGGTCCTCGAGGCGGCGAGGGAGGTGTTCCAGGGACACATCATCGCCGTGGTGCAGCCCCATCGCTACACCCGTCTCTCGAACCTGTTCGACGAGTTCTGCGCCTGTTTCAACGACGCCGATGCGGTCATCGTCGCCGATGTTCACGCCGCCGGGGAGACGCCATTGGCGGATGCCTCGCGTCAGCGCCTGGTGGAGGGTCTGCGTGAACGCGGTCATCGCCAGGTGCTCTCTCTCGACCGCAAGGAGGATCTGGCGGCGATGGTGGATCGCGTGACCGTGCCCGGCGATGCCGTGATCTGCATGGGCGCCGGTTCCATCACGTACTGGGCCGAGGCGCTTCCGCGCCAACTCGATGCATTGTCCGGCGGCGATGTGAGGGAGGCATCGTGATGTCCGTGGCGGACACTCATGCTGCCCTGCCGGATGTCAGGGGCACCTATCGCGAGGGCGCCGATCTGTCGCGCACGACCTGGTTTGGCACAGGCGGGCGGGCAGATGTCCTCTTCCGTCCCGCAGACGAGGATGATCTCGTCCATTTCATGGCGACACGACCAGCCGGACTGGCAGTCACCGTCCTGGGCGTCGGCTCCAACGTCCTGGTGCGGGATCGCGGAATTGCAGGAGTCACGATCCGCCTCGGCCGCGGGTTCACGAGCATCGCCGTCGAAGGGCACGAGGTGCACGCGGGAGCTGCGGCCCTTGACGGCCACGTGGCGCGTCAGGCGGCAGCGGCCGGCATCGCCGGACTCGAGTTTCTCGCCGGTGTGCCGGGTACGATTGGCGGCGCCATCGCCATGAATGCAGGCGCCTATGGCCGCGAAATCGCGGACGTTCTCGTTCGCGTCCGCGCCGTCGCTCCCGACGGCACCGCGCACGACCTCGATGCGGAGGTTCTGGGGCATGGATACCGACACTGCGAACTGGCCGGGGAGTGGGTCTTCACCTCCTGCGTGCTGCGCGGTGAAGCGGGAGTGAAGCCGGCGATTGAGGAACGGATCCGGGAGATTCAGGACTGCCGCGCCCTGACGCAGCCGACGAAGGAGCGGACCGGTGGCAGCACGTTCCGCAATCCGCCGCCACCCCAGGCCCGGGCATGGGAACTCATCGACAGGGCCGGATGCCGCGGCCTGCGCCGGGGCGGGGCGATGGTGTCGGAGAAACACTGCAATTTCCTCGTCAATACGGGCGGAGCATCGGCAACCGATCTCGAGACCCTGGCCGAGGATGTGCGCCGGCGTGTCTGGAATTCCCAGGGCATATGCCTCGAGTGGGAAATCCGGTGTCTCGGGCGGCATCCCGGAGGGGCGCGATGAGCCGCGTCAGACCCGGTCAGCGGACAGCCTTCCTGACCCGCTGCGGAGATGTCCCGTGAGGCGTCACGTCGCAGTCCTGATGGGCGGCTGGAGCGCCGAGCGCGAGGTGTCGCTCGTCACCGGTCAGCGCTGTGCCGACGCTCTTGAATCCGGCGGCCACCAGGTCACCCGTATCGATGTCGACCGTGACATCACCCATCGCCTGAGGGCGCTCGATCCTGCTGCGGAGGTGGTGTTCAACGCCCTGCACGGACGATTTGGCGAAGACGGGTGCATCCAGGGCCTGCTGGAGACCATGGGACTTCCCTACACCCATTCGGGTCCGCTGGCATCGGCCCTGGCCATGGACAAGTCAATGGCCAAGCGCCTTTTCGCTTCCGCCGGCATTCCCTGTCCCGACGGGCGTATGGCGCACCGCACGGAGGCCGGCCGCCCTGCCGGCTGGCAGAAACCCTTTGTCGTGAAACCCGGCCGCGAGGGATCGAGCGTCGGCGTGCGGCGCGTGCTGGCGGAATGCAATGACGACCGGCTGCGCGACTCCGACTTTCTCTATGGCGACGACGTCATGATCGAATCGTACATTCCGGGACGCGAACTCACCGTCACCGTCCTCGGTGACAAGGCTCTCGGTGTCACGGAAGTCCTGACCGGCGAGGGATTCTACGACTATCACAACAAGTACACCGCTGGGCGTTCACGTCACGTCCTGCCGGCGCCCGTGCCAGGTGAGGTTGCCGACAGCGCCATGGAGCTGGCGCTTGCCGCACACCGTCTGCTCGGCTGTCACGCCGTGTCGCGGGCAGACTTTCGCTACGACGACACCAGGGGAGAACCAGGCGATCTCTACCTTCTCGAGATCAACACCCAGCCCGGCATGACGCCGGTGTCCCTGGTCCCCGAACAGGCCGCCCACTCAGGAATGGGCTTCGTGGAACTCGTGTGCTGGATCACGGAGCAGGCACGATGCGAAAGATGACACAGAGGAAAGGCGCCCGGCGTGTCCGGCGGATCCTTGCGCGGCGTGCCGGCCCGCTCCTCCTCGCCGTCGCCCTGCTGTCGGGCGCCTGGATGACCGGACATCTCTCGACAGCCTGGCGCACCGCGCTCGATAGGGCGGTGGAGACCTCGATCACGGCCGGCTTCCAAGTCCGCCATGTGCTGGTTTCGGGCCGCTCGAAGACGGATCGCCAGACACTCGTGGAGGCATTGGGGATCGAGATCGGCGAAGCGATGTTCGCCATCGACCTGGAAGCAGCAAGAGCCCGGGTCACCTCGCTCGCCTGGGTGCGTGATGCCTCCATCAGGCGCCGCATGCCCGATACCGTTGTCATCGAGCTCGTCGAGCGCCGGCCGCTGGCCATGTGGCAGCACCAGGGCGAACTCTTTGTCGTCGACACCGTCGGCGAGGTGATCGGTGGGGCCCAACCGGAGGATCACTCCGGGCTGTTTCTGGTGGTGGGCCCGGGCGCACCGGCCGCTACCGCAGACCTCCTGGCACTGCTTGGCCTGACCCCGGATCTGGCGCCCCGTGTCCTTGCCGCCGTGCGCATCGGCCAGCGCCGCTGGAAGCTCCATCTTGACGGCGGAATCGACATTCACCTTCCCGAGGATGGGGTGCAGGAGGCCTGGCTGGCACTGGCCGGCATGGACAGGAGCAGCGGACTGCTTTCCAGGGACGTCATGACCATCGATCTGCGCCTGCCCGATCGTCTCGTGGTTCGCCTCACCGAAGAGGCAAGGGAGCGTCTCGATCATGAGATGACGCAAGGAGAGGATACATGACGGATTCGGAACTTGTCGCCGCCATTGACGTCGGCAGCAGCAAGGTCGTCTGCCTTGTTGCATGTGAGGACGAGAATGGCGGCCAGCGCATTGTCGGCGCCGGCCAGCAGGCGTCACGCGGAGTTCTCTCCGGCACCGTGGTCAACATGGAGGCGGCTGAACACTCCGTGGCGTCGGCGGTGACCCGCGCCGAGGAGTTTGCCGGGAAGACACTGCGCCGGGTGTGGGTCAGTGTTTCCGGCGGCCAGCCACGATCGGACACGGTCTCCGTCGACGTCAGCATCGCGGGCCACGAGGTTGGCGACGCTGACCTGCGCAGGGTGGTCCACAAGACACGCCAGGCGGCGCACCATCCCTCACGGGAGCTGCTGCACGCCATTCCGGTCGGCTATGCCATCGACGGCAGCCATGGCATCCGTGACCCCCGGGGCATGGTCGGGGAGCGTCTCGGTGTCAGGGTCCACCTCGTCTCCTCGGAACGCGGACCCGTGGCCAATCTCGAAACCTGCATCGGTCGCTGTCATCTCGACATCGCCGGACACGCCGCCTCGGCCTGTGCCGCAGCGCTTGGCTGCCTGGTGGAGGATGAGATGGAAATGGGCGTGACCGTCATCGATTTCGGTGGCGGAACCACCGACCTCGCGATGTTCATGGAGGGTGAGTGCGTCCATGTGGATTCCATACCCATGGGCGGCCAGCACATCACGTCCGACATCGCAGAGGCCCTGTCCACTCCTGCGGAAACGGCAGAGAGGATCAAGACCCTTCATGGCAGCGTGCTCTCTTTCGAGAGTGACAGCCAAGAGACAATCGAGATCCCCCTGATCGGCGAGAGGGACGGTGCGGTGCGGGTCATCACCCAGGCCGAACTGACCGCCATCATCCGCCCCCGCGTCGAGCACATGCTCCAGATGCTGAAAGGTCGCCTTGGCACCGAGGAGTTTGCCCAGCAGGCCGCCCGCCGCCTGGTGCTCACCGGCGGCGCATCACAGTTCCAGGGTCTGGGCGAACTCGCGGCGCGCCACCTCGGCCGCCAGGTCCGTCCGGGACATCCCATCTGGCTCAAGGGTCTGGACAGGCGAATCTCGGGCCCCGCCTTCACGGCCTGTGCCGGCCTGCTTCGCTATGCGGGGCGGGGTGGCGAGTTGGGGCGCAGTGAATTCAGCAACTGGCACGCGAGGAGAGGTCCCTTCGACCGCCTCGGCCAGTGGCTTCGACTGGCGTCGTGATGCACGCCGCCGGAAACATCAACACCACTGTCGGCTCCGCTCCGGAGCCAGGGGCAGGAGTGCAACACAGCGTGCGGATACGGAGGAAGTAGCGATGGTCATTCAACTTGGAGTACCTGAAACGTACAGCATCAAGCCGCGGATCACGGTGTTCGGCATTGGCGGTGCAGGGGGCAATGCGGTCAACAACATGATCGTCAACGGTCTCTCCGGCGTCGAATTCGTCGTTGCCAACACCGATGCCCAGGCCCTTGAACATTCCCGCGCCGATCGCCGAATCCAGTTCGGCGCCTCGGTCACCCAGGGTCTCGGCGCCGGATCGAGGCCCGACATAGGCAAGGCGGCGGCCGAAGAGGCCCTGGAACAGATCTCAGAGCATCTCGACGGATCGCACATGGTCTTCATCACCGCCGGCATGGGTGGAGGGACAGGCACCGGAGCGGCGCCCGTCGTGGCTCGTGCCGCTCGCGAAAAGGGCATGCTTGCCGTCGGCTTTGTCACCATGCCCTTCGACTTCGAGGGGCGGGAACGTCTTCGCATCGCCGAAGTCGGTGCCCTGGAGCTGCAGGAGGAGGTCGACACGCTGGTTGTCATTCCCAACCAGAACCTGTTCCGCGTGGCCAACGAGACGACAACCTTCGCCGATGCCTTCCAGATGGCCGACGATGTCCTTCACACCGGTGTGCGCGGCATCACGGACCTGATGGTCCAGCCCGGAGTCATCAATCTGGACTTTGCAGATGTCCGCCGGGTCATGGGTGAGCGTGGCAAGGCCATGATGGGAACAGGTGAGGCGTCGGGCGAGAAACGTGCGCTCGACGCTGCGGAAGCGGCCATTTCCAATCCCCTGCTTGACGAGGTGTCGATGAAGGGCGCCAGCGGTGTCCTCATCAACGTCACCGGGGGCAACGACCTGAAACTCTTCGAGGTCGACGAGGCGGCACGGCGCATCACCCAGGAAATCGATCCCGAGGCGCACGTCATCATCGGCACCGCCCACGACGATTCCCTCGATGGCGTGATGCGGGTCTCGCTGGTCGCAACGGGGATCAACATGACCGAGGCGGCAGTGGCCGAACCGGTCGTGCAACGCGTCGAACCGGCTCCCCGCGTTGTTGAGGAAGTCGCCGAACCAGAGGTGACCGTTCAGGAAGAAGCCGGTGACCCCGAGGAACCGCGCGAGCGTTTCATGGCCATCGAAGGCGGCAAGTCTTTCGAGTCAGACACGATGGCGGAAGACGATTCCTGGTCATTCGGGGATCAGGAGGCGGTGGCAGTTGCCGGGCACCACAGCATGGAACCGCCCCGCATGAGGGATCCCGATGACACCTTCACCGATGCAACGCCCCAGCTGAACAGGGCCGAGAGTGTGCCGGTGTCGCGCAGGCCTTCGTTCATCGATCGGGTGAAGGGGAGCATGCTTGGGTCGACGCAACGCAACCGGGCCCATGAGCCGGAAGCGGATTTCCACCATGCGGATGGTTCCCGTACCGGAGACGGGCCCACGCTGCTCCACGACTCATACAGCGGCCAGGAAGATCTGAACATTCCGTCCTTCCTGCGTCGCAGGGAGTGAGGAAGGGGCCGGGGTTCACCACCCCGGTCACCTCACTGAATCCGACGAACGTGCGCCCGGCCGTTGCGGGCGCACGGACTGTAACATTGCGCAAGCAAGCGTGAATTGAAGGGGCCGGTGCCGCCTGATAGTTAGGCTCGTGGCGTAACCCCCGAACCGGGGCCGTCGTCCGGAGAGCACACCTTGGGGAGTGAGTTTTCTTGAAACAGCGTACCATAGCATCCCCGGTGACCTGGACGGGTACCGGTGTTCACTTTGGCCGGAATGTGTCCATGACCGCCCTGCCGGCAACGGTGGATCAGGGTGTGTGCTTTGTGCGCACCGATCTCTCGAATGGCGCTCGTGTGATCCCCGTGCGCCACGACCGGGTCATCAGTACGGACCACTCCACGACGCTGGGCAATGACAGCGGTGCGACGGTGTCGACCGTCGAGCACTTCATGGCGGCTCTTTCCTTCACCGGCATCGACAATCTGACAGTTGAGATTGATGGTGCCGAAGTGCCGCTCATGGACGGCAGTTCGCTGGATTTCGTCAGGCACATCGAGGCTGCAGGTGTGCATGAGCAGGAAGCGCCGCGCAGCTACATCCGTGTCTTGAGGGAAGTCGAGGTGCGCCGCCGCGATGGATGGGCGCGTCTTGCTCCTCTGGACGGCCGCTCCGTGTCGTGCGCCATCGACTTTCCCGATTCGGCCATCGGTTACCAGGAGGCTGCCATCACCCTTGACGGCAACAGTGCGAGCTCACCGGTGGTGGCTGCCCGCACCTTTGCCACCATGGATGACATCAGGCGGCTGAGGGAGCGGGGCCTTGCCCGGCTCGAGGCGGATGATGTCGAGGATCTCGAATGTGTCATCGTCGTTGACGGCGATCGGATTCTCAACCGGAGTGGTCTGCGTTCCGCCACCGAGTGTGCCGAACACAAGGTTCTCGACGCGGTTGGCGACATGGCGCTGGCGTCGGCGCCGATTCTTGGCGCCTTTGAAGGTTATCGCTCGGGCCATGCGCTCAATGTGGAGCTTCTCACGGCGCTGTTTGCTGACGAGGCGGCCTGGGAAAGAACCCTCGACAGCTGACCGTCGGACCGTGACCGGGTTCATCTCCCGGTGACCGCAGAGGCCATGTAGTTGACCGTGCTGTCGGGTGACAGGCGCCAGCGGTTGTCGATCACGTGAAACGCAAGGCCGGTGACATCGGTCAGCCGGGCGCCGGAACGGCGGCACTGGCGGACCAGTTCCACGGGCCTGACGAAGCGCGAGACATCGTGGGTTCCCCGCGGCACAAGACGGGCAATGTACTCCGCCGTGATCTTCGCCAGGACAAGTGAACGCAGTGTCCGGTTGAGGGTCGAGAAGATGATGAGCCCGCCGGGCTTCACGCAACGCACGGCAGCCGTGACAAAACTCTCGAGGCTGGACACGTGCTCCACGATTTCCAGCGCAAGAAGAGCGTCGTAGCCGGGCCGGGTGAGAGCCAGATCCTCGAGTGTTCCCTGACGCCAGTCGATGCCGAGACCGGAACGCCGGGCGTGCCGGCAGGCCACGGCAATGGCTTCGCCTGACGCATCAAGGCCTGTCATCGTGGCGCCGAGACGGGCGAGTGGCTCGGTCACGAGGCCGCCACCGCATCCGGCATCGAGGACGGTCAGTCCCTCGAGAGGGCACGGATTGTCGCCGTCGAGACCGAAATGACGGATGAAGTGGCGACGGATGTAGGTGAGGCGCACCGGATTGAGACGATGGAGCATCGCCAGAGGTCCATCTTCATCCCACCACTGGTCCGCGAGTTCGGAGAAGGCGCGGACTTCCGAATCGTCGACGGTGGTGTCTCCGCGGACCTGCCGGAGCAGATCGTGGTAGTCGGCCTGCTGCCACCGGTAGCGTCGGCCACGCCCTGCGTTCAATCCGTGACGGCGTAGCAGGCGACGGACCGCGGCCGGTGTCAGGCCGAGGTCCCGGGCGAGGTCTGCCGTGCCATACCATTCGGGCATTGTCTTGCGTTCCCTGTGCCTTTGAGAGTATGTAGGCGCGGCATCGCGCCGTGAAGCCCGGATCGGTCACTGCGGCGCCTTTCCCGGGCACAGCCATGTCTCTCGTCGTCCAGAAATTCGGTGGCACGTCGCTTGGCGACATGGAGAGGATTGCCCGGGCCGCAGGTCACGTGAAGACGGCTCTGGGATGTGGACATCGCGTTATCGTGGTGGTCTCCGCCATGGCTGGCGAGACAGACCGGCTTGTCGCCCTGGCGAAGACTGCCGGCGGTGATCCCGAGGGCGCCGAACATGATGCCATCGTTGCCAGCGGTGAACAGGTATCGGCGGGGCTTCTCGCCCTGATGCTGCGTGACGCCGGCATTCCCGCGCGTTCCTTTCACGGCTGGCAGGTGCCGCTGATCACCGATTCCTCCCACTCCCGGGCACGTGTGCTGCGCATCGAGCCCGAAGCACTTGGCGCCTGCATGGAGGCGGGCGGGGTACCTGTCGTGACAGGATTCCAGGGGGTCACGGACGACGGCCGCATCACCACGCTGGGCCGCGGTGGATCGGACTTGAGCGCGGTGACGCTTGCTGCCCGTCTCGATGCCGAACGGTGCGACATCTTCACGGACGTGGATGGTGTCTTCACCTGTGATCCGCGCATCGTTGCCAAGGCCCACAAGCTCGATATGATCACCTACGAGGAGATGCTTGAACTCGCGTCGCAGGGCGCGAAGGTCCTGCACACCCGCTCCGTGGCCGTGGCCATGAATCACCGTGTCCGGTTGCAGGTGCTCTCCAGCTTCACCGGGGCTCCGGGAACCATGGTTGTCGACGAGGACGAGGTCGTGGAACAGCAGGTCGTCAGCGCCATAGCCTACAGCAAGGACGATGCGAAGATCACGATGATCGGCCTGCCCGATCGTCCCGGTGTCGCCGCGGCACTTTTCGGACCACTGAGCGATGCGGGCATCAATGTCGACATGATCGTCCAGAACATCTCCCCTGACGGCGAATCGACGGACCTGACCTTCACCGTAGCCGAGAGTGACCTTGGACTGGCGCTTGATGTTCTCGCCGAATCGAACCGTGAACTCGGCGCCAGCGACATCGTTCCCGATTCCTCCGTGGCCAAGGTCTCGGTCGTCGGTGTCGGCATGCGCAGCCATGCCGGAGTCGCCGGCAGGATGTTCGCCACGCTGGCGGACAGGGGCATCAACATCCAGCTGATCTCCACATCCGAGATCAAGATCAGCGTGCTCATCGCGGAGGACTACCTGGAACTGGCCCTCAGATCCCTGCACTCGACCTATGGTCTTGACGCTGCCGATTGAGCCGCCCCGTGATGCTGCATAGCGGATACGAGCGCCTGGCGGCGCTCTGGGAACCGGGGTGCAGGCTGCTTGGCGTTGAGAAGGCGATCATGGGCGGCGCCATGACATGGGTTTCTGAGCGCAACTTCGTCGCAGCCGTGGCGGCTGCCGGAGGGTTCGGGGTGATCGCCTGCGGCGCCATGAATCCCGACCAGCTCGATGACGAGATCACCGGCACGCGGGAGCTCACCGATCGTCCATTCGGCGTCAACCTCATTGTCATGCATCCCGATCTCGACCGGTTGATCGATGTCTGCATTGCCCGCACCGTCACCCATATTGTGCTGGCGGGAGGACTGCCCCAGGCTGCCACGATCAGGCGTATCAGGGAGGCCGGATTGCGTGTCCTTGCCTTTGCCCCGGCACTGGCCATCGCGCGGCGCCTGGTGCGCAGCGGAATCGACGGGATCGTGATCGAGGGGATGGAGGCGGGGGGGCACATCGGCCCGGTGTCGACGAGCGTTCTGGCCCAGGAGACCCTCCCTCATGTCGATGGCGTCCCGGTCTTCGTTGCCGGTGGCATCGGTCGAGGCGAGGCGATCGCCAGCTATCTCCGGATGGGGGCGGCGGGCGTCCAGCTCGGCACCCGCTTTGTCTGCGCCCGCGAGTCTGTGGCCCATGACAACTTCAAGAAGGCCTTCCTGCGCGCCAGTGCCCGCGAGGCGCAGCCCTCCCGGCAGCTCGATTCCCGGTTTCCGGTCATCCCGGTGCGCGCCATCGTCAATGACGGGGTGAAGAACTTCATGGAGAAACAGCGCGAGGTCATCGCCCGCCACGACTGCGGCGAGATCGACCAGACCGCGGCACAGCTTGAAATCGAACACTTCTGGGCCGGCGCACTCAGACGTGCGGTCATCGAGGGTGACGTGAAGAACGGGTCCCTCATGGCTGGCCAGAGCGTCGGCATGGTGACGACCGAGCAGTCGATGGCCGACATCATGGATGAGCTCGTCGAGCAGGCCGTGCAGGCTCTCGCGGATCAGGGATAGGTCCCGGCATTGCCGCCGTGGCCGGGGCGGTGGTAGCATTCCCGCCGGCAGGCATCACACTCCCTGGCTCCCCGATGACACACATTGAATCTCCCGGCGACGTCGATTCTCCTGATGCCGGGATCAGGGTGAGCCGGCGTATCGCCGACGAATTGCGGCGTACCCGTGTCGCGCACGGCCTTTCCATTGAGGATGTTGCGGCGATACTGAGGATCAGGGCCGGCTTCATCGAGGCCATGGAGGAGGATCGATTCGATGACCTTCCGGGCCCGGCCTACATTTCCGGGTTTCTGAGAACCTACGCCAACCACCTCGGCCTGGATGGTGAACAGCTGGTGGCCTGGTTCAAGGACGACAGCCACTCGACCTTCGCACCCAGGGAAATGGAGTTGCTGGTTCCGATCTCGGAGATCAGGCGGCCGACGTTCCCGATTATCACGGTATCTCTCGTCATCGCCATCGGCATCGCGGTGGCCTGGTATGTCTTTCAGGAAAGACAGTCCATCGATATCGATCTCATTCCCGAGGTCCCCGGACCGGTTGCCGAAGGAACATCGACCGACCTCCCGGACGATGAGGGACCGGTTGTCCTGGATGGTGACGACGTCATTGACACCGTCGCAGACGCCGCCCCCGAGGCCGCCACCGACACGATGCCGGGCACCGTGGAGCCGGACGAGGAGACGGAGCAGGTTGCCGGGGCCGATGTTCCCCCGGACACTGCCGGCATGACGGGCGATGACGGTGCGGCGGACGATTCGGGCTTGGCCGAGGACGACATCCCGGACGATACCGCTCCTGACGCGGAGGAGGACAGTCTCCTGGTCATCGCCGGCGTGACCGGTGATGACGATGCGACGGATGTTGCGCCGGACGTTGAAGACGTGACCGTGGGCGGCAGCCCGGATGACGGCACTGCTGGCGCGGACGCGGACCTTCCCGACGACGATACAGCGGACGTCGCGGCCGACAGTGTGGCCATGGCCGTGGACGACAGTCCGGATGATGCCGCTGCCGGCGTGGAGGCGGTCATTCCCCA
>JAJEBJ010000422.1 GCA_022822575.1 Alphaproteobacteria bacterium
CCGTCCCTGCCGGAACCGGATGACGGGCTGGCGATTGTCGCCACGGGTCCTCTCACGGCGCCTGATCTCGCTGCCGACATTCAGCATGCGACGGGCCGGGACGCCCTCGCCTTCTTCGACGCCATTGCTCCGGTCGTCCACCGCGACAGCATCGACTTCAACGTCGCCTGGTTCCAGTCCCGCTACGACAAGCCGGGACCTGGCGGAGACACCGCAGCCTACATCAACTGTCCCCTCACCCTCGAGGAGTACGATGCCTTCGTCGACAGCGTGTGTGAGGCAGAACAAACACCCTTTCACGACTGGGAAAAAGAAACACCGTGGTTCGAAGGGTGCCTGCCCATAGAGGTTCTGGCCCGGCGCGGCCGCAACACCCTACGTTTCGGTCCGATGAAGCCAGTCGGCCTCACCAACCCCGCCACCGGGGAGAGGCCCTTCGCCGTCGTACAGTTGCGCCAGGACAACGCTCTTGGAACTCTCTTCAACATGGTCGGCTTTCAGACCAAGATGCGCCACGGTGATCAGGTCGGGGTTTTCCGAACCATACCCGGGCTCAACGATGCCCGATTTGCGCGCCTAGGCGGTGTCCACCGAAACACCTTCATCAACAGCCCGCACCTGCTCGATGGCGCGCTGAGACTGCGCCAACGGCCGCACCTGAGGTTTGCCGGGCAGATCACCGGAGTCGAGGGCTATGTCGAGAGCACGGCAATCGGTCTTCTTGCCGGACGCTTCGCCTTGCTGGAAAGCCGCGCGGATATCATCATTCCACCGCCCGCGACGACGGCTCTTGGCGCCCTTCTCAACCACGTCACCACCGGCGCGGATGCCCGCACCTTCCAGCCGATGAACTGCAACTTTGGTCTCTTCCCTTCCCCGGGGCCCGATTTCAGGAAAGCCGCGCGGCGATCGGCGATCGTCAGTGCGGCGCGAGCCGACCTGGATACCTGGTTGGCGGGTATGCCCGGGTGTAGACATCGGGCAGGCGATGCCATATGAGATTCACCCAATGCGGCGGTTGTTCATTGTTGACCGCCACATGGTGTCGGGGCCCAACAGAGATGGAGGAAGCTCATGGCAAAGATACTCGAATCACTCTCGTCCACAGTCATTGCCGGATGTGTGCTGACGGTCGTCGTCGCCATCATCCTTGTCTCGATCTGATTGCGTCGCGAGGGAGGCTCATCTTATGGAAGGACTCGACTTTCTTTCATTCCTGTTCCGCTGGCTCCACGTGCTTTCCGGCGTAATGTGGATCGGTCTGCTGTGGTACTTCAACTTCGTGCAGATCCCCAGCATGCCGAAGATTCCTGATGACCAGAAACCCGCGGTCGGCAAGGTCATCGCTCCAACAGCATTGTTCTGGTTCCGCTGGGGCGCCATGGCAACGATCGTGACCGGTCTCATTCTGGCAATGCTGAACGGCTATTTCATCGAGTCGATCGCCCTCGGCTTCATTGACGACGGCGCCAGCACCGCAATCGGCATCGGAATGTGGTTGGGTACCATCATGTGGTTCAACGTCTGGTTCGTCATCTGGCCGAATCAGAAGCGGGCGCTGGGCATTGTCGATGCAGACGCCGACGCCAAGAAAGCCTCGGCACGCACCGCCATGCTGTTTTCGCGTACCAACACCATGCTGTCGATCCCCATGCTGTTCTGCATGGTATCGGCACAGAACCCCTGGTACTTCTGACAGTCACGTGTCCCGGGGAAACGCCTTGCTGTTTCCCCGGGACGTGATCTCTCAGACGGCCACGAGGGCGACTGCGACGAGGCGCTCCTCGGCCATCAGAATGTTGTAGGTGCGGCAGGCAGCACCTGTTGTCATGGCATCCACGACAATACCGTGCGTGCGCAGGAATTCGCGCACGTCCCGGGTCGGCACGTCGGATACATCCCCACAGCCAATCAGAAGAATGTCGACACGTTGAGACCGCGCCACGACCTCTGCCAGGGCTGCGGGCGTCACGTCCGTCACTTCGGCCACCGGCCAGGACGTCACCACATCGGGAAAGACAATCAGAGAGCCCTCGTGGCGTCGGTCGCCGATACGAAATCCGCCGTTGCCGTAGCCGGTGATGACATTGCGGGTGACGTTGGGCACTCCCGTCACCACTGCATCGAACGCCGCGTCATCAAGAGGTGTCCGTGGATCCTTCCCTCTCGTCGCCCACGCGGACCGGCCTCAGATAGAGCAGAACCGGAGCAGCAACAAACAGGGACGAATAGGTGCCGATCAGGACTCCCCAGATCATGGCCAGCACAAAGGGGGCGATCACCGCACCACCGAACAGCCACAGGGCTGCGAGAGCCAGCATCGTGGTCACACTGGTCATGACCGTGCGCGACAACGTGTCGTTGAGCGAGCGGTCGATGACACCACGCACTGATTCCTGTTTGTACTTGCGAAGATTCTCGCGGATGCGGTCATAGACGACAACCGTGTCGTTCATCGAATAGCCAACAATGGTGAGAAGTGCGGCAACGACCGGCAGATCGAACTCGATGCGGGTCAGGCTGAACACTCCTATGGTGAGGCCGACGTCGTGGGCCAGGGCGAGTACGGCACCGACACCGAACTGCCACTCGAAGCGGAACCAGATGTAGATCATCATGAGGGCAAGGGCGACCAGCACCGCCTGCGCCCCCTTTTCGATGAGTTCACCGGAGACCTGCGGACCCACGAATTCCACGCGCCGGTACTCAATGTCCGGATACATGTCGTTGAGTGTCGCCTGAATCCTGTCGATGGCCGCCTGCTGAACGGATTCATCGCCGGCGAGCAAGGGCAGGCGGATCAGCACGTCGCTGGCTGAGCCGAACTCCTGCAGTGCAATGCTGCCAATGTCGAGTGCATTGAGTTCGCTTCTCACATCAGCGAGATCGGCGACCTGCGGCGTGCGGATCTCGATCAGGGTGCCGCCTCTGAAGTCGATGCCGAAGTTCAGCCCGGAAAGAACCAGCAAGGCAATCGAGGCGACGAAGAGAACCACGGACAGCCTCACCGCCACCCGGTGATAGTCCATGAACCGCAAGTGCAGCCCCGAAGGCACAAGACGAAGCCGTTTCATCGGTCAGATTCCCAAGGCTTTCGGCCGGAATCGGGCAAGCCATAGGTGGGTAAGGAGGCGCGTCAGCAACATTGCCGTAAACATCGACGTGAGAATGCCGATGGCAAGCGTCGCGCCAAATCCCCTGACCGGCCCGGATCCCAGGAAGAACAGCAGAAATGCGGCCACCGCCGTGGTGATGTTGGCATCGAGAATGGTCGTCATGGCTCTCCTGAAACCGGTCTCGACGGCATTGAGAATGGTGCGGCCGTGGCGCATTTCCTCGCGGATGCGCTCGAAGATCAGCACGTTCGCATCGACTGCCATGCCGACAGTGAGAACAATGCCGGCGATTCCAGGAAGGGTGAGTGTCGCCTGCAACAGCGACAGCAGACCCATGAGGAGAATGAGATTGGTGATGAGCGCGACGTTGGCGAAGGCTCCGAGGGTTCCATAGCAGGCAATCATGAAGACGATGACGGCGGCAAAGCTGACCGCCGCTGCAACCTTGCCGGCTTCAATTGAATCCGCGCCCAGGGTAGGGCCAACGGTGCGCTCCTCGACCACGGTGAGAGGAACGGGCAGTGCGCCGGCCCGCAGCAGTAACGCCAGCTCCTGTGTCTCGAACACCGTGAAAGAACCCGTGATGATGCCGCTCCCCTGGCAGATCGGCCCATTGATTCGCGGAGCACTGATCACCACTCCGTCGAGAACAATGGCAAGCAGACGCCCGACATTCTCTGTCGTCACATCGCAGAACCGTGCGGCACCCACACCGTCGAAGCTGAAGGCAACAACCGGTCGACCCTGATCGAAACTTGCCGCAGCACTCTCCAGGCTCTCGCCGGTCACGAGAATCTCTGCCCTCAGAACATGGTTCTGACCGGGCTGTTCACGCCCGGGCATGAGCACCGAGCCGACCGGGAGTTGCCCGGCCTCGGCGGCGGCAATGGAAGTATCCTGGTCGACGAGATGGAATGTCAGCTTCGCTGTCTGACCAAGACGCGAGCGCAACACCCGCGTGTCGTCGACTCCCGGCACCTGGACGAGAATGCGATCCCGCCCCTGGCGGGTGATGACCGGTTCCAGAACGCCATCGGGATCGATACGTCCGCGCAGCACCTCCAGGGTACGCTCGATGGCATCGCCGAGCCCCGCCTCCAGACCCTCCTCGGTGAACGCCGCAATGATTGTGCCGGTCTCATCGACGGTGATCGTGAAATCGTCAGCCAGCCCGTCGAGCTCCCGGGCAGCCGCGTCCGCATCGTCGACATTGCGCAGGGCGAACTGCCGGTGGTCGTCATCACCGCCGATGACCCTGACACCGATGCGCTCACCACGCAGGGTGCGCCGCACGTTGCCCTCGAGCCACGCGAGGCGCCCTTCCCGCCAGGCTGCCTCGTCAATCTGCAACAGGAGATGTGCCCCGCCGGAGAGATCGAGGCCGAGACTCACCTGCTTGTGCGGCAACCACGTCGGCAGGTCGCGTGCCAGGTCACGCGAGAGCAGGTTCGGTGCGGCGAAGGCCAGACCCAGAACACTGACAAGAACAACGATCCAGATCTTCCAGGTCGGAAAGTAACGCATGGCCGATAGTGTCAATCGCTACCGTTGCCGCCCGCATTCCCCTCATCCGCCTTCACGGCCTGACGCGGTTCCGGCTTCGCCACGATGTCTGCGATCATGGAGTGACGGCACTTCACCCTGACGTCCTTGGCGATTTCAATGATGAGGACACCGTCTCCCTCGATGCGTGCGACGTTCCCGATGATGCCACCGTTCGTGACCACCTGATCACCCCGCTTGATCGAACTGAGCATGGCCTGGTGCTGCTTGGCCTTCTTTGACTGGGGCCGGAACACGAAAAACCAGAAGACGCCGAACATGGCGACCATGAGAATGAGAAAGAAGGGATCGAAACCGGCGGCACCTGCTTCGCCCTGTGCATAGGCGTGTGTGATCGGCATGTCGACATCCTGCGCGAAAGGTGGCGGACTATAGCCGGGGGATGACCGATTGCAAACCGCCGGGTACTGTGAAACACGATGATGAACCCTGATTGACCGCTCTGCCTGCCCCATGACCAATTCCGCACTCGCCCGCATCGCCCAGGCCCTGGAACGCATCGCCGGCACAGCCGCTTCGTCGCCCGGGGACAGCGCAGCCCCGGCTCTTCCGCGGGGCGGTGAGGCGTTTGTCTGGCATGCGAGCGATGACTCCCTCAAGGCGGTTGAACGCGTCCAGTATGTGCCGCTGAACCTTCTCTGCGGCATTGACCACGCAAGGGATGCCCTACTCGAAAATACGCGCCAGTTTGCCAGAGGCTATTCCGCCAACAACGCTCTCCTGTGGGGAGCCCGCGGCATGGGGAAGTCGACACTCATCAAGGCCGTCCATGCCGCGGTCCATGCCGAACAGCCAGGCTCCCTGGTGCTGATCGAGATCCATCGGGAAGACATCGCTCATCTCTACCGTCTGCTCTCGCGGATGCGGCAGGCGGAGCGACGCGCCATCCTGATGTGCGACGATCTCTCCTTCGATGCCCATGACAGCACGCTCAAGTCGCTCAAGGCCGTACTCGAGGGCGGTCTTGAGGGACGGCCTGACAACGTGCTCTTCTATGCGACGTCCAACCGGCGCCACCTGACGCCTCGTGACATCATGGAAAACGAGCGTTCGACCGCTATCCATCCGGCCGAAGCTGTCGAGGAAAAGGTCTCGCTTTCCGACCGGTTCGGGCTATGGCTCGGTTTTCACGGATGCGACCAGCCGACCTACCTTGCCATGGTCAAGGGCTATGCAGACCATTTCGGCCTCGACGTGGAAGAGGACGCGCTCAATGCCCGTGCCATCGAATGGCAGATGACACGCGGTGCGCGATCCGGCCGCGTTGCCTGGCAGTTCATCCAGGATCTCGCAGGTCGCCTGGAGAGGACACTCAACCCCGTCTGATGGAACAAGCGGCGCTTCAGCCCTCCACCAGGTGTTTGATCGGATTGACCGCTGTCGTTCCCTGGCGAAGTTCGAAGTGGGACTGCGGTTGGGAAATGCCGCCACTGGCTCCGACACTGGCGATGACGTCGCCGCGCAAGACCATCTGGCCTCGGGCGACAAGATTGCGCGCATTGTGGGCATAGGCCGTGACCCAGCCGTCCGTATGGCGCAACAGCACAAGGTTGCCGTAACCCCTGATCTCGTTGCCGACATAGGAGACGACGCCGTCTTCCGCGGCACGTACCGGTGTGCCGGCCGGTGCGGCGATGTTGATACCGTCGTTGTGCAAACCACCGGCCTTGGGACCAAACTCCGAAACAACCCGTCCCGTGACCGGCCAGATGAACTGCAGGTCGCCTCCGGGCGCCGGCTCGGGGATGGCCGTCGTCACAGGTTCGGGAATGGCGGTCGTCACAGGTTCGGGGATAGACACGTCTGCCGCAGCCACCTGGGGTGGAGTGGCGACCGCCTGTGGCACCGTCAGTTGCTGTCCTTCCAGGAGGAGATAGGGTTTGACCAGGCCATTGATCTCGGCGAGTTCGCGTGAGCGCACACCAAGGTGGCGCGAAATGCCGAGCAACGTGTCGCCGCGCCGTACAGTGTAGATTGTGACCGGCCCTGTATCCGAAGGCACGGTTTCCAGGACCATCGGTTCGCGGGGCGTATCATCCCCGGCGGCGCCGAGAATGCGTTCAATGTGCGCCAACAAGTCCCCGGTTGCCTGTTCTTCCGGCTCGGCGACGGGCTGCGGCGGCGCAGCAGGCACCGCCGGTGGAACGGGCTTTTCGCCAGGCAGGGGAGGCAGGGAGGCCAGTCGGCCGGCCGGCGGAGTTCCTGGCAGTGGCGGCACGACATGATCGATGTGGCGCACCGGCGCCGGCATCTGGGCACAGGACGCCACCAGAACGGCGACGCAAAGGAGCGACAGAAACCCCGGCGCCGGTCTGTCACCCCTGGACGAGAGGAACAAACCTGACATCGAGAAAGGCATGACTTTCATGGCCCGAATCGAAGCGTCGTACATGGTAGAGCTTCTGGTCGAACACCGTTCCACCAACCGGCACGACCATGATACCGCCGGGGACAAGCTGGTCGATCAGAGGCTGCGGCATGGTAGCAGCCGCCGCCGTCACCATGATCCTGTCGAAGGGGGCTTCTTCCGGCCAGCCGATGGAGCCGTCTCCCAACCGGCAGGTGATGTTCTCGAGGTTCAGTTCGGCAAACCGGGCCATCGCCTGGTGCAACAGCGTGTCGTGGCGTTCGATCGTCCATACGTGACCTGCCAGTTGTGCCAGAATGGCGGTCTGATAGCCGCTTCCGGTGCCGATTTCGAGAACCCGCATACCCGCCTTGAGGTCCAGTCTCTCGGACATCAGGGCAACAACCAGAGGCTGACTGATCGTCTGCTGGCAGTCGATCGGCAGAGCCACGTTCTCCCAGGCACGGGCAGTCTGGTCATGACGCACAAAGCGATCCCGGGGTACGGTCGCCATGGCTTCGAGTACCTTGAACGAACGCACGCCCAGAGCAACGAGGTCCTCTGCGAGTTCCTGGCGCGAAGCGGGCATCGCCGCGCCGTCAGCCGTCTACCGGTGCGGCCCCGCCGGGATGCAGGCGCTCCATGCCACCCATGTAGGGACGCAGAACCTCGGGTATGGTGACGCTTCCGTCCTCGTGCTGATGATTCTCCAGGATGGCGATCAATGCCCGGCCAACCGCCACACCCGATCCATTGAGCGTATGAACAAATCGGGTCTTGCGCGTGTCCCTGGCCCGGCAGCGAGCCGCCATCCGTCGCGCCTGGAAATCGGCGCAGTTCGACAGACTCGAAATCTCCCGCCACTTGCTCTGTCCCGGCAGCCACACTTCGAGGTCCCACGTGAGGCGGGCTGAAAATCCGATATCTCCGGCTGCGAGGGTGACGACACGGTAGGGCAATGCCAGCCGTTGCAGAACAGTCTCCGCACAGGCCGCCATGCGGCGATGCTCTTCAGGGGAATCCTCGGGCGTGGTCACTGAAACCAGTTCCACCTTCCAGAACTGATGCTGGCGCAGCATGCCCCTGGTATCGCGTCCAGCCGCTCCCGCCTCGGATCGGAAACACGGGGTGAGCGCGGTGTAGCGCAGGGGAAGGGTGTCCTCGTCGACGATCGTTTCGCGGACCAGGTTCGTAAGGGTCATTTCCGCGGTGGGAATGAGATAGCGGTTGTCAGTGGTGCGGAAGAGATCACCGGCGAACTTGGGAAGATTGCCGGTGCCGTAGGCGGTCTCAGGACGCACCAGCAGGGGGCCCGAGACCTCGACATAGCCGAACTCCCGGGTGTGCACGTCGAGCATGAAGGAGGCAAGCGCCCGCTCAAGGCGGGCCATGGTACCGGAAAGGACCACGAAACGAGCACCGGCAAGGCGCGCCGCACTCTCAAAGTCCATGCCGCCCAGAATGACGCCGAGATCAACGTGGTCCCTGGGCTCGAAAGCAAAGTTGCGCGGGTTTCCCCAACGGCGCGTCTCGACGTTGTCCGTTTCGTCGGCGCCTTCGGGAACAGTGCCGTCGACGACATTGGGAATGGCCTCAAGCACGTCCTGGAGCTTTCCAGAATCCTCCCGCTCGACCGTCTCCAGGGTCGCGATCTGCTGCTTGATGTTGCCAACTTCCGCGATCTCCGCCGCCGCATCCCGGCCTCCACGCCTTGCTTCGCCGATCAGGCGCGTGAGTTCGTTGCGCCGTTGCTGCAGCTCCTGGACAGCAGTCCTGGAGTGACGCACCTTGCGGTCCATGTCGAGTACCAGCGACGCCTGTGGAGGCAATCCACGGCGAGCGCAAGCCTCGTCAAAGGCCTGGGGATTGGCGCGAATCCACACAATGTCGTGCATGCCGGTCTACCTTGCCATGCGTGCCGGGACGATCAGCGCGCCGGATTGAAATCCGTTTCCTCGTAAGCCTGGGGGTCGTCCACCTCTTCGACCTCTTCCTCTTCGCCAGCTTCCTCGACCTTGGCCTTGCGCCGCTCGGTGAAGCGCGCACACCAGATCGACACTTCGTAGAGCAGAATCAGTGGCAAGGCGAGGCCAAGCTGGCTGAAGGGATCGGGCGGCGTGATCACGGCCGCCAGCACGAAGACGGCGACGATGGCGTACTTGCGTTTTTCCTTCAGTCCTTCGGCCGTCACCATGCCGGTCCGTGCCGCCAGAGTCATCACCAGGGGCAACTGGAAACTGATGCCAAAGGCGAAGAGGAGCTTGAGGAGCAGCGAAAAGTACTCGCTCACTCGCACTTCCATGACGATGGGCAGTTGCCCGAAGTCTCCGGTCTGCTGAAAGCCTAGAAAGAACCTCAGGGCAACGGGAAAAAAGGCGTAGTAGACCATCGCCGCGCCGAGCGTGAAGAGCAGCGGAAACACCAGCATGAAGGGCAGAACCAGCTTCTTCTCCCGGCGATAGAGGCCGGGCGCAACGAACGCCCAGAGTTGCCAGGCCAGAAACGGCAGCGAGACGCACAGGGAGACGAAGAATCCGACTTTCACGTATGTCAGGAAAGCTTCCTGGGGGCTTGTGAAGATGAACCGTGGCGGGTACTCGGAATCGGCGCTGCGATCGATGGTGGCACCCTCGGTGACGCCTGCAGGCTCTTCCGCTGCAGCATCCTCGTCCGGTGACGGGGAAAACAGCATCCAGGCATCATCCAGAGTGCGCTCGAACCACGTCTCCTCACCGTCCTCCGGCTCTTCTACCGGCGCCAGTCCATAGGCATCGTATAGCGGCAGGGCGAGAAAATTGTAGATCGCCGGCGCAAAGTAAAAGCAAGGCAGGAAGGCAAGCAGAACCACCGCGGCGCTGCGCACGAGGCGCCGGCGCAGCTCGACAAGATGTTCCAGCAGCGGAAGCTTGGTGTTGTCGATATCCTTGATCAAGGGCGCTCTACGTGTCGCCGGAAGCCTTGGCGCGTTCCGGTGGCGCCGCCTCGGCCGTTGTCTCCGGCTCATCCCTGACTTTCATGTTTTCCTGCATTTCGCGGCCGGTGTCCTCGAGTTCCTTCTTGAGGCTGCCCGTGGGATCGATAGCCGCGGTCACCGCCTTCCGGGCCTTCAACGGTGTTTCGACAGCCTTCTTGACGTCATCGATCTCGGCTTCCTTGGCGTACTGGTCCAGCGCCTTCTGGAAATCCCGCGCCATGCGCCGCGCCTTGCCGGTCCATACGCCAACGGTCCGCAGCACCCTGGGCAGGTCCTTGGGGCCGACCACAACCAGCAACACCGCCCCGACGACCGCCAATTCGAACCATCCGAGATCGAACATGTCCGGAAATCTTCATCAAGTGTCTAGGCGACGGTCTTGTCCTTCTCGTTATCGGCGGACGCGGGTGTGGCGGCTCCCTCGATGGTTGTCGGAGATTCAGCGGATTGCCGTTCCTGCGCCGCCTCGTCCTTCATACCGGACTTGAACTCCTTGATCCCCTTGGCGAGATCACCGGCCAGCTTGGGAATCCGGTTGCGTCCGAAGAGGAGCAGAACGATGACCAGCACAATGAGCCAATGCCATATACTGAAGGTACCCATGGTGAGGTCTCCCTTCCCTGTCGATCCATGAAACGGCACCACTGGTGCGCCGTCCCGACCCGGGACATATAGCCTTCCAAGGGGCCAAGGGCAACGGCGATCGACGTTTGCCTTCTGACTTCGGCGCCATGGGAGACCACGGTCGACGGGAGGCTGCCTTCACGCAGCACAACGATCTTCAGGCTGTCCGACCGCGCCCGAGTTGTCTCAACCACGGACCTTGGCGGCCCCCAGGCTCCATCCGACCACCTGTCATTGTCGCGTCAGAGTGACGCACTGCTTGCAGACAGAAGCCCGCAGTGGACGACACTCCCGGTGTCCCGATCACCCGACATCGTGCCGTTTCCCGCGAATCGCTCCCATCCTCGCGGTCGAGGACATGACCGTTCTGATCGGCTACAATGTCCGTGTTGAACCGCCCGGATCTATCTTCGGAAATGGCATGAGTCGTGGACATGGAGAGGGAGGAGCCCTGATGCATCGAACAGGAAGCAGATTGGTTGTGAACCTGGGCATCCTGTCGCGCCGTACGTTGCTCGCGGGACTGCTCACGGCGGGGCTTCTGTCCATCGTCGATCAAGCGACACTCAGCGCAGCGGAATCGGACGAGTTCGTCAATGCGCTGCCCGACGGTGTTGCGATGGACGGCTTCGATGTCGTTGCCTATTTCGATGGCGCGCCCGCCAAGGGCTCGACCTCCCACAGTGTCGACTACAAGGGCACGTCGTGGCGGTTCAGTTCGGCCGAGAATGCGGCGGCCTTCGCGGCCGATCCGGGTGCGTACGAGCCGCTCTATAACGGCTGGTGCGCCTACGCGGCGTCGGAAGGTTACGGTGCGGAGGTGGATTTCGTAAACGGATGGTCCGTGCTTGACGGCAAGCTCTACCTGAACTGGGATGCCGAAACCCGCGATGCGTTCCTGTCGGAACAGTCGACGCGCATTGAACGCGCCGACATGAACTGGCCGGACCTTCATGCCGGCCTGCTGGATGGGTCGGCGGCACTGTACACGCACGCTGGAGAAGGCGTCGCCATTGTCCATCCCCAGCAGCTCGAATGAACCGAACCCGGGCAACGTGTCGATGACCCAGGCACATCTGCCACCTCCGTCCCGGGACCTCGCTGTCGCCGCTCGGCAAAACTGGAGTGCCGGCAGCAATTCACCCCTCACCCGCCGTTGGCGGCTCGCCGAGCAAACAGTGCAGGCCGAAGAAGTGATCCAGCGCCACTAAGCGTCCCTTCAACTCCGACGATTGCCACATGGCGATGACTTCGCCGGGCGTCATCGTGCCGATCGCGAGGACATGAGCATCGGCCAGCACTGCCGACTGGTCATGCGTGACCATGATGACGTGGCGTCATCATTGCGTTGTGCCGTTCCCGTTGCGGTCACAATGCAAAGGTCCCATGCGCGTCGCAAGTTTGGCCGCGGACGGCAAGGCTGAACAAGGAGTCATGAATGGCTATCGCCACCTGGAGTGTGGCCTGGAAGGGGTCTGTCTGAAGGACGAATTCAGCCAGTTCGGGGCTGCAAGCCGAGGGATTCGTCCCGAAAATTCGGATGGCCAGCGAGGGATTCCTGAAGTGATGACCTTTTTCCCGAGGCGAAGTGAAACGGCCGATCCCATCCGTAATCGTAGAAGTCTGCAATCTGACCGTCCTTGCCCCGCTCCTGGCTGCGGCGATACCCGAACAGCGTGTCTGCCGTGTCATCGGGTCGAATTGCCCAGGCAATGGGATTGCAGAAGTCAGCCGCCATCGTCCTTGCCTTCAGTCAGGTTCGGGACCGGCCCGTCAGCGTAGAACTGCCGGTACCACTCGTGCATCATGCGTCTGGGACCGTCATCAACAGGCCCTGAAAGAAGCGGCCGGTAGATCTTTCGCCGCCATATCGCCACGTCCTGCCGCCACTGCGAGATCCAACTGCCGACCACATAGGCGACCAGCAATCGTGGTATGCGTCGGGCAGCAAACCAGCGGAAGATAACCCGTTGCCTGAGCGCTTCCACGGGCGTGTGGGACTGGAACATGGTGATGTGGCCGATCTGCGGGACGAAGAAATCGAATTTCACGATACCGCCGGGACCCAGAAAGGTGATCAACGCCCGGGATCTCGTCCTTTCGCAGACCCGCCCTCCGATTTCCAGTGTCGTCTCGTCCCCAAAATAGGAAACGTGCTCTTGAGTGTTGTCGAGAGACCACGATGGTCTGTGCCGAATTCTGATCCAGGGCAACCTGATGTTGGTCCAGGGGATGCGCATCACGCCATGAACCTCCGAAAAATGCCGGAAGTCCACACTGTTTTCGGCAAACTCAATGATGTGCATGTCGACGTCACCGGCATCGTACTGGCCACGCAGGACAAGCTGCCGGTTGTCGATCTCGGGTAGCGGCGGAAGTCGGTAGGGTGCCCGCGCGCCCGGGCGCGCCGACGAGTGGTACATCATGACCATTCCGTAGTAGTCAACTGCTTCCCAGTGCCGGTGGGCGAGCGGCTGGATTTCGGCGCCGGGGCGGGAGCATATCCGACCTTGTCCGTCCAGTTGCCAGCCATGGAAAGGGCAGTGCAACCGGTCACCCTTGACCACGCCGTCAGCCAGGTCTGCTCCCTGATGGGGACAGAACGTGTCGATTGCCGCAACCTGGCCGTCCGTGGTGCTGCGAAACACGGCGATCTGTTCACCCGCGCACTGGACGCGCCGCACCTCGCCGGGCCTGATGTCGCTGGATGCCGCCACCCGGTACCAGCCGTCCGGATAAGGCGGCGGATAGGTGTGTTCCCTCCGGTTGACCACATAGTCAGACATGCAACAGTGGCCTCTTCCGGCACCGCCCCTGCGACGGCACGGACTATTCAAAGGGGTTGCCTGCTGTCAATCGTTGTCGATGACCATGTTTGTTGCGCCTTGGAAATGTGCGAAAACAATGCCCGTTCACGGGAAACTGCACCCAGTGGCGAAGCGAAACGCGATTCGAACATGACGCGGCACCCAGAACCCGAACGCGGGTGACCGCCGGTTGCGTGAAGATCGGCATGGCTTCGTCAAGCATCCCCGGCCCTGTCAGAGTACTGACCCGTGGCAACGGGATACTGCATCACAGGAACCTCGGGATCCTGCCCTCGCACGCGCAGGCGCCGGGGCGCGGTGAACCGGTCAGGCGACGTGCGGGGCCTGCTGACAGGGGAAGACGAGAACGGAATCGTCGTCGAAACGGATCCTGACGTCGGTGCCGGGTTCTGGCGCCGTCTGGCCAAGGATGCGCGCCCGCAGCGTCTCGCCGTTCTTGAGGCGCAGGGACACAAGCGTGGAATGACCGACCAGCCGCCGCTCGATTACCCGTGCGCCGGGACCATCGCCTTCGGGCGTGAGGTGCAGGCCTTCCGGGCGAATCAGGACATCAACCCGCTGCCCGGTGATGAATCCGTCAGCCAGAACGTCACCCACCGGTGAACTGATCCGGCCGGGAGCCGCGGTGCCATGCAACCAGTTGACATCGCCAAGGAACCGCGCCACGAAGGCCGTTGCCGGACGCTGGTAGATCGCGCCCGGTGTCCCCGTCTGGAGAAGCCTGCCGCCCTGAAGGACGGCGATGCGGTCGCCGAGATAGAGCGCTTCCTCGGCGTCGTGAGTGACGATGAGCGTTGTCGTCCCGATGTCGCGCAGGATTTCGAGAGTCTGGTCCCTCACTGATTCACGCAAGCGCACGTCGAGACCGGAAAACGGTTCGTCGAGCAGCAGGATGCGTGGTTTCGGCGCCAGGGCCCGGGCCAGGGCAACACGCTGCTGCTCGCCACCTGACAGCATATGCGGGTACTTTTCCGCGTAGCCAGCAAGACCGACCATGCCGAGAAGTTCCGCGACAGTGGCCTTCGCCTGCCGGCGGCTGTGCAGGCCGAAGGCGATGTTGTCGGCGACACTGAGATGGGGAAAAAGGGCAAACTCCTGGAAGACAAGACCGACGCCTCGCACCTCGGGTGGCCGGTGCACGCCGTTTCCGGCGACCACTTCGTCACCGATGCGAATCTCGCCGGTCACCAGGGGTTCGAGTCCGGCGGCAAGGTGAAGGGCGGTGGTCTTGCCACATCCCGAAGGGCCGACCAGGCACATGACTTCGCCGTCGGCAATCTCGAGATCGACTTGTTTCAGGGCTTCTTCACCGGCCCAGGAGTGGCTGACGCCGCGAAAGGACAATCCTGGCATGAAACACTCGCATGCTGGTCACGCGGCCGGGATGCTATCTGCAAACAGTTCTTATTTTCAAGTCTCGCATCACTCCTTTTTAGGAAGACTCTTCCTCGCCTTCCCCCGGGCCACCAGGCAGAGGCAGATCCGGTCTGCTGTCGAGCAATCCCGCGGCCAGCAACTCGTCGCGTCCCGGCAGGTCATCCACTGATTCAAGACCGAAGTGTTCGAGAAACTCGCCGCTGGTTCGCCACTGCAGGGGTCTTCCCGGAGTGCGCCGACGTCCCGACGGACGGATCCAGCCGATTTCAAGAAGAAGATCGAGCGTACCCCGCGACAGTGAAACACCGCGGATGGCCTCGACCTCGGCACGGGTCACGGGCTGGTGATAGGCGATGATGGCGAGGGTCTCGAGGGCAGCCCGCGACAGTCGGCGGCGGCGCACCGACCGGATCTTGAGATCCGCTCCGAGATCCACTGCCGTGCGAAAGGACCACTTGCCGGCAATTCGCACCGGTTCGACGCCCCGCCCGCTGTAATCCTCGGCAAGCTGACCGAGACAGGCCCCGACATCTGCGTCCTCCCCAAGCCGCGAGGCAATCTCCTTTTCGTCGACAGGCTGGGGCGACGCGAACAGCAAGGCCTCGACAATGCGCACATGCCGGGTCGGCGTCTTCATGTTCCTCGCCTTCTGATCTCGACCGGAGTCCAGGCGCCATCCTGACGCAGTTCCGCCTTCCCCTGGCGGGCCAGCTCCAGCCCTGCGACCAGGGTCGAACTGACGACGGAGCGATAGTAAAGACCGCTGTGCAGGTCCTCGGGAAGCAGGCTGATCATGTCCTTCCAGTCGGGTAGGTCACCAATCAGCGCCTCGAGACGTTGCAACGCCGCCTTCACGGAGAACACCTCGACAGGCTCCGGGCGCCAGTCCTGCCGGCGCACACGCTGCAGGAGCTCGCCATAGGCCCTGAGCAGGCGCCAGAGGGACTCACGCCAAACGTCCCGCGTTTCGACGGGCAGGCCTTCGGGGTGGCCACAGCGAAAGACGTCACGATCAAGATGGGGAAGCGCCATGAGCGCCTGGGCTCTGTCCCGCATCGACTCGAGCCGGCGCAGCTGGAACTGCAACGCCTCCGCCATGAGTTCCGGGGACGGCGCTTCTTCCTCCTCGCGGGGGATGAGGAGCCGGGACTTGAGGTAGGCAAGCCAGGCCGCCATGACGAGGTAGTCGGCAGCGAGCTCAAGATGGCGGTGACGGGCCTGGGCCACGAACGCGAGGTATTGATCCGCCAGTTCCACCATGGAAATGCGCGCAAGATCGACCTTCTGCTGACGTGCCAGGGCCAACAGGACATCGAGCGGACCTTCGTAGCCCGCCACATCCACCCGGAAGACGCCGGACGGGTCGGGCATCGGGCCCGCCTCATCTTCGGCAAAGTCCTCGTCGGTCACCTGCATGCGATCTCCCTCGGAACGAAACGTGAGTCTCGCCGCATTGCCGCCTCGATTCCAGCCATCATGTCCGGGCTCTGCAGGGAGAAATGCCCATCATACCATCGCGATCGCGATGATGGCGTGGATGATGGCCTCGACCGGAGGCAGGAGGAGATGGGAGAGGATGCTGATGTCCAGTCCGATCTGATCTCCGATGAGGGGTGGCAATGCAATGAGAGCGACAAGAATGGCGATACCATATCGTTCGATGCGCTGGAACCGCGCCGCCAGGGGGGCAGAAAGAAGACCGGTCACCACGCGACCGCCATCGAGCGGTGGCAACGGAAGCATGTTGAAGACCGCCAGCACGACATTGATGATCAGCGCATTGCGCAGGTTGGCGGCAAGCCAGGCAGAGGCCGCTTCGGGGACGAGGACCACAAGGTGAAAGGCGAGTGCCGCCGCAAGGGCCATCAGAAGATTGATGGCCGGACCCGCAGCCGCCACCAGGACCATGTCACGCCGCGGCCGGCCAAGTCGATGGAACCGCACCGGGACCGGCCGGGCATAGCCAAACAGGAAGGGCGCCTGGAAGAGGAGCAGAAGGCACGGCAGCAGAATTGTTCCGAACCGGTCGATGTGCTTCAGGGGATTGAACGTGACCCGTCCCATGAGTCGTGCGGTGTCGTCCCCGAGTTTCCACGCCACCCAGCCGTGCGCCGCCTCGTGAAGCGTGATGGCGGTCACCACCGGCAGGGCCCAGACCGAAACCAGCCACAGGATTCCCTCGACGTCGAAGCTCATGGCCCGGCCACCAGTTGCGCGAGTTCTGCACGGGCCGCGGCCGGGTCGAACCCGGGTTGCGGCGGGCGACGCATTGCCGCCGCTCTCGTCACCCGCTGCAGAGCGTCACCGGCGAGCTCCGGCATCGCGGCGGCAACACGCTCACGCACGTCCAGAGGCTGGTTGCAGTGCATCACCACGTCGATCCCGGCGGCGATGCACGATCGGGCCCTTGCTTCATGCGGACCGCTCAGGGCCTCCATGTCGATGGCATCGCTCACCAGTACACCGGCAAACCCCAGTTCACCGCGAATGATGCGCCCTACCACATCCGGTGAAGCGGAAGCCGGATTCCGGCTGTCAATGGCCGTGTAGACAACATGGGCCACCATGCCGAAAGGGCTGCAGGCCAGACGTCGGAAGGGAACGAAGTCCTGTTCTCTCAGAACCGCGAGCTCGGTATCGACGCGCGGCAACCTGTGGTGCGGGTCCTCGGTCACCCGGCCGTGGCCAGGCATGTGCTTGATTGTCGCCTGCACGCCGCCGGCGCCAAGGCCGTCGATGAAGGCCGCCCCAAGGTCGCTGACACTGTCGGGGTCATGGGAAAAGGCGCGATCACCAATGACATCGTCCATGCCGACAAGACGCAGGTCGAGCGACGGGGCGCAGGTGACGTCGATGCCCACCGACGCCATGTCGTGGGCCAGAAGGCGACCGGCAAGCCGGGCGGCCCGCTCCCCTCCCCGGGCGATCGTGGCGGGTGGAAGACCGGG